>CALGPR010000474.1 GCA_937960425.1 uncultured Lentisphaeria bacterium | reverse complement strand
ATCGCCAAACTGGGCGAAACATTGAAAGCTCATTCACTTTAAAAAGGAGATTTCGTATGAAGCAATATGGTTTTTACAGTATTTTTATAATGATTATCAGTTGTATTTGCGGCTGTCAGGGGATTCAGACCGATTTTACAGGCAAAACAGTGATGGCTGATGCCAGTTTGTGGGGATGCAGCTTACAAACCGGTTTTGATCCCATTACTGGAACCCCTTTACCGAAATTGGAGTTCGGTAAAATTGATGCAACTTATGTATCCATCCCCAGTGGTGATAGTCCGGGAAATGTCGAAATCGCTATCGGCACAGAGGGAGAAATTCCAGACAGCCAATCATCAGGAATTTCCAGAAAAATTACCATCAAAGTGCAACGTGAATAAAACGGTTGCTATGAAAAACAGCATTTCTCTCAATTGAGTACCAATTGGGAAAAATGCTGTTTGAGGAGAGGCAAATAAAACCAGCAACGCTTGCGTGATCCTTAAGTTCCACTTCCGTTTTTACCGCTGATCTTGATTGCATTTTCAGCAAAAAAAAGAATTGCAGACAATGAATGGAAGTAAAAATTGGAGCTTATTCCCGCAAGGCTTATTTTGTTTCATCCTTTGGGGGATAATCCTGCTCTGTAATTTCTTGAGTTGTCAATTCCTGGGTATCCGATAAACTCACCGATCCGGCATCAGTCACCGGCTCTTGCGGAACCAATTCCTGGAATTCTGCTTCGGTAATTGCTTCCGTTCCTGGCTGCGGCGGCGGAGCATTGTCCAATTTTTCTTCTTTCCCCGGGTTTGGGTCTACCCAATTGTCCTGAACAGTTTCCAGGCAGCCCCCGCAAAGCAGTAGAAGTCCACAGACGATTGAAGCGGTGTACAAGTGATTTGTTTTCATAATTTTTATTTCCTCTTTTTCCGGAGTTCTTCCGGGATTATACTCTCTATTGGTAATAGATTGCGAAAAGAGAGAATGTCAAACTTTTTTTGTCATGAAATTTGCAAAAAAAAAATCACGAGGCATGTTAACCGCATAACCGGAGGGTGTACCGATGAAATATCAAGCAATAAATTTTTTGACCGGCACTGTGTTTTTTTGCGGTTTGCTGGCAATGAACGGAGTCGTTCTGATGGCTGAAGAAACAACGTTGTCAATAGAACAGATCGATAAAAATCTGGCGGCAAAACCTGCCGATTCTACTGGAATGGTATGGTTTACCCCTAATGAATCCAACATCGAAGTCGATGGATTTGCCTGGTATAACAATGACAACCTTTATTATCGTTTGCCGGCGGAAGAGGCTGCAAAGGTCAGTGAAGGTGTTTCCCATCTGGCAAAACATACTGCCGGGGGACAGCTGCGGTTCAGAAGCGACTGCCGGAAATTGGCCATTACTGTTGATTTGGGGACCCTGGAACTGATGGCGCATATGGCGCCAACCGGCAGCAGCGGCTTTGATCTGTATATCGGGGAACCGGGAAAACAGCGCTTTTATACCTCTTCAAGGCCCAATATTTATGGCGGCGGTTCTCCAACATTCAGTTGGGAATTTTTTACTTTCCCTGATAGTGAACCACGACAAATGCGCGAATATACGTTGAATTTTCCTCTTTACAATAGCGTAAAGAGTATTTCCCTCGGCGTTGACGCCGGCAGTCGGGTAGAACCTCCAACCCCGTACGTCGACAATCGCCCGATTGTGGTATATGGTACCAGTATTACGCAGGGCGGATGTGCATCTCGGCCCGGTATGGCGTATACTAACATCCTTTCTCGCCGGATGAATCGTCCATTTTATAACTTCGGTTTTTCCGGAAACGGAAAAGGTGAGCCGGCAATGGCGGAAATTCTCGCTTCTATAGAAAACCCCGCCATGTTTATCCTCGATTATGAAGCGAATGCGATGGGCGTAATTGATCAGACATTGCCGGATTTTATTTCTATCCTTCGCGCTAAGCATCCAGAGACGCCAATCCTTGTCGTTTCCGGTATTCGTTTCAGTTATGAAGCTACCGGGACAACGCCCGGCGAAGATAACCCGCGATCGGAGAATTATCAGAAATGGCGCGATATTCAAGAACAGAATGTCGTGGAGCGTCGCGAACAGGGTGATAAAAACATTTATTTCTTTGATGGCGGCTATTTGCTTCCCCTGGAATACTACGATGAAGTTACCGTCGATGGGATTCATCCCACAGATTTGGGATTTCTCAAGATGGCAGAAGCCCTTGAACCGGCTATTGCCGATATCCTAAATGGTAAAGCAGAATAAGCTGACTTTAAACGGCAGATAAAGCGGGTTCAATGCACAAAAAAACTCCGGAAATAATCCGGAGTTTTTTGTATGCACTTCATCGCTATTACTGGGACGGTGACAATAGAGAACGCAATTCTACGTCTTCGCCGGAGCAACGGTTTTGTTCCCGGAAATCATCAACGATTTTAGATACAATCTGGTATTCCGGAAGGTCGGGAGTAATTGACAACCCTTTGCTGATTTTCCCAGTACGCTCAATAATTTCGCAAACGGTAATTTGTTCAAGCGGTAATGCCGGCGCATAGCCGTGATTTTGATCCAGAGCCCGTGGTTCCGTGTGCAGGAGGATTCCCGCCTTTACCAGGTGTTCCAGAAGGATTGTCGTCAGGCGGATCGGCAGATGGCCGATTTTTGCCAGATCTGCTGCCGTTGGTGCCGGTTTTTCCGCACAAAATTCCCGTACCACCAGAAGCGATAGAAACAGCGACAACTTGATATTGCCCAAACGTCCCGGCCTGCTGGAACCCGGCTCAAATTCAATATCATCCACATTTTGGCAGACAAAAGCCAATTCTGTGCCAAAGAGCACAATGACCCAGCTATACTGCATCCACAGCAGAAACAGCGGCAATGCAGATAAACTTCCGTAAATAACATTATATTTGGACAATTTGATCTGGACGAAAATATACAGCATTTGCCACAGTTGATAGAGCGTTCCGCTGATGATACCGGCGGTGAGAGCCGCATGGAGTGTGACCCGGGTATTCGGCATGAATTTGTAAATGAAAGAAAAAATTATCCACGAAAGAAAGAATGGCAACAGCTTCAGAGAAAGGTGGATGAACGGCATTGCCAGTGACTGTGCCCAGGGATAACGAGAGAGCAGATCGTGAACTGTGTCGGTGCCTGCTACAGTGGCATTGGCAGAAATAATCAGCAAAATTGGACAGATCAGCAGCAACGAAGTGTAGTCACTGAACTTCCTCAACCAACTGCGGTTTTGCAAGCCGTCCCAGATGTGATTAAAAGAGTTTTCTATGTTGCTGATCATTTTGATAATCGTAAACAGCAGGAGGACAATACCTACTCCAGCAATCACTCCGCCTCTGGCTTCGACAAGGGTTTTGTGCGCATAGGTATAGATATTTTCAACCACAACGCGATGTTGGGCAAATCGCTCGAGGAGCTCTTGATAAAGAACTTCTTCCATACCAAATCCCTTGGCAATGGCAAAGAGCAGAGCAGCAACCGGAACCACGGCAAAAATCGAATAAAAGGTGAGAGCGGAGGCGCGCAGATAACAGTTGTCCTGCTTCAAATTGGAAAAGAGCAACATGATAATTTTCAGCGCCCGCAGCAGCAATGCCTGCCGTTTCGGCAAAGTGTCAAAACGAATTACCCAGATTTCATGCCACAGAAAATTGTGGATATCCTCAAGTTTCTGTGACCACTGAGATAGTTTGTCTTTAAGCTTACTCATCTCAAATACCTTTCCTGCACCTTCCGCTTTCTTGTCAGAAAATTAATTATGTATGGTATTCTGCATTAATTTTGACGTATTCGTAAGAGATATCGCTGGTCCAAATCCAGAAGTCTGCACTGCCGGCGTGCATATCCACACGGACGGTGAACTCGCGATTCTTCAGCACTTCGGCCAATTCCTTCTCCGGAGTTCCGGCATCTCCTCCATGACGGACAACTGCGAAATCATCATAAAAAACATCTACCCGGGACGGATCAAAGTCGACACCAGCATAGCCAAGTGCGGCAACAATACGGCCCCAGTTCGGATCGCAGCCGAACCACGCGGTTTTGCAAAGCAGACTGTTGCCGACCGCTTCCGCAAGCTTCTGCGCATCTTCTACTGTAGCAGCGTTTTCGATTTTTACTGTTACGAATTTTGTTGCCCCTTCTCCATCCATGACCATTCTGCGGGCAAGATCCTGCATGGCAAAAAGAAGCGCTTCCGTGAAAATCTTTTCTTCTTCGCTTCCTTCCAGGATCGTGACTCCAGAATGACCGTTTGCCAGAATAATTACCGTGTCGTTGGTACTCATATCCCCATCAACAGTGATGCGGTTAAAACTCTTTTCCGCATTGGCAAGAAGCATTTTCCCAAGAAGAGCATTTTCAATTTTGGCATCGGTTGTGACATAGCAGAGCATGGTGGCATGAGGAACGCCCCTGAGTTGCGGGTCGATCATTCCCGCCCCTTTGGTCATGGCGCCAATACGGACTTTTTTCCCATTCAGGGAAACTTCAAGTGCAATGGCTTTGGGTACGGTATCGGTTGTCATAATCGCGCGCGTTGCGTCGGCCCCTCCATGAGTACTGAGGTTTTCCGCACAAAGGGTAATCCCTTTTTCTATCACATCCATCGGCAGTTGCGTGCCAATTCTCCCCGTGGAAGAAACCAGGACTTCTTCAGGGGAAATTCCCAGCTGTTTTGCCGCAATTTCACAGGTGCGGTATGCGTTGGCAAGCCCCAGATCTCCAGTCCCTGCGTTGGCGATTCCGCTGTTGATGACAACACAGCGCGCGAATGGCTGCGTGCAGACCCGTTCGCGATCCAGAAGTACCGGCGCCGCTGCAAAAACACAACTGGTAAACACTCCGGAAAAATTTGCCGGTTCGTCAGCAACAATCATTGCCATATCCGGCAACCCGGATTTTTTGAGCCCGGCAGTAACACCGCAGGCCTTGAACCCCGGAACACTTGTTATCGTGCCATCAGGGATGACAGTAAACAATTTTGGCTCATTCATCAATTTTACCTCCATAAGTGGCTTTCACATGGATGGCAATTCCTCCCCGCGGACGGAAATGCCCGATAACTTCAGCCTTCCGGGGTTTGCACAGATTCACCAATGCGTCAAGAATCGTATTCACCGATTCCTCATGAAAGGTGTTGGAGTTCCGGAAAGAATAGAGATACAGCTTTAAGGATTTGCTTTCGACGCAAAGCTTGTCAGGGATGTAGCGGATAATAATGTGCCCGAAGTCGGGCTGATTGGTCACTGGACATAGGGAAGTGTATTCGGGGCAATCGAAAGTGATGATGTAATCTCGATCGGAATAGATATTTTTGAAGGCTTCCAGCCGGGCTTCATCCGGCCGGGTCGGATACCGGTTTTCTGAGGCTTTCAGCAGTGAAAGACCGGAAAAGCGTTCCGGAGTTTTTTCGTGCGGCATAATAGCGCGGTTCCTTATTGGCTAAGGGGGTTGTTCTGTAATAATTGCGGAGGTGGATATTTGCAACCAGCGCATTTCGATGGGAACTTTTCATAACCCGTGCAAATGGTTGACACAGACAGAAAAAACGGGGTTTCCCGTTGAACTGAATGTCCCCTTTGGGTAAGGTTTTGTAAGAGTTCCCCCTTTATTATTTGATACGAAAATATACCATCATTCGCCAGCTCTTGCAACCGTCTTTGCCGGTTTTTCCTTCTTCCGCAAAACCCCG
>CALGPR010000473.1 GCA_937960425.1 uncultured Lentisphaeria bacterium | reverse complement strand
TCTTTGACCAGCAGTTTGATGCTGCTGACCGGCTTGGTCTGGCCAATGCGATGCGTGCGATCCGCCGCTTGCAGTTCTACAGCAGGATTCCACCAGGGATCGTAAATGATAACGGTGTCAGCACTGGTTAAATTCAACCCGGTTCCGCCAGCTTTGAGGCTGAGAAGGAAAATCGGGATTTCCGGCGTTTGATTAAAGGAATCTACATGATCCTGCCGATTCCTGGTGCTTCCATCTAAATACTCGTAACGAATGTTTTCACTATCTAACCATTTGCGCAATAATGCCAGCAAACTGGTGAATTGACTGAAAAGCAGCATTTTCTTGCCACTGTCAATATGTTGATGAATCATTTCTTTCAGCAGTTCAAATTTCGCTGCCGGGATGTCTTTGCCGTTATTGTCGGGAAGCAGTGCAGGATGGCAGCAGACCTGTCGCAGGCGAAGCAATGCCGTAAGCACTTCAAAATTGGCTCTGCTGTCAGTTTTTGCCAGCTTATCCAGGTGCATCCGCCCTTCGGTGAGGATTTTATCATATAATTCACGTTGCAATGGATCCAGTTCACAAAAAACCGTATATTCCTGCTTGGGCGGAAGCTCTTGACAGACATTTGCTTTAGTACGGCGCAGAATAAAAGGCGTAACCCTGGCTGCCAGGTCTTCCTGTAAATGCGGATTCCCGGCGAGATCAGAATAATATCGGTGGAAACTGCTGAAATTTCCGAGCAGGCCAGGGTGCAGAAAATCAAAAATACTCCACAAATCGTCAGAAGAATTTTCTAATGGTGTACCAGTTAGTACAAGTTTATGATCCGCGCGTATCGCTTTGCAGTATTGCGCATTGGCAGTATTGGGGTTCTTGATATGTTGTGCTTCATCAAGAATCAGATAACTGAATTTTAAATTTTTAATCTGATCTGCATCAAGCCGGATTACCGCGTAAGAGGCAACCACCAAGTCATACTGACTGATTTGCTGCCAGATTTCATTGCGGGCTTGGCAATTCATGGTTATGACCTTGAAGTCTGGGACAAATTTTGCGGCCTCCCGTTTCCAATTTTCCACTAAACTTGAGGGACAGATGATCATAGCCGGCGCGTCGCCGGAAACTTTTTTCTCTGCCAGAAGCGCGAGCAATTGAACGGTTTTCCCCAATCCCATTTCATCAGCAAGAACGACATTGTAGTTATTGTCGATCAACTGGCGCATCCAGTTTACCCCTTCCTGTTGATACTTCCGCAATTCTCCCTGAAATCTGGCAATCGGTTCGACAGGCATTTCTGCCAAGGGGTGAGCGCCCGGGGCCGGGAGTAAAGCGAAGTCTTCCGGAATAGCACCAGGGATATCCCTGGCAATATGTTTCCAGTAATGGACCGCACATCGGGGCAGTTCCAATTGCTGTTTTTTATCGTCGATTTTTACCAGTACGTTTTCTGCTCCACTCAGGAAGGTACTAAGAGTATTGCTCAAAACCGCTATGCTCGCGTTGTTTGTCTGGACATAATTTTTGCAGTTTTTGACTGCTTTTAAAACCTGCTGAAAGCCCAATTGGACGCCGAGCGATTGAAGCGTATAGCCCAGAATAAACCGATCAGGCAATGTCTTAAGCACCGTACAGGAAAAGTCAATTCCTGGTAATCCGGCTCCTCCCCGGCACAAGCGCGCCAGATGGGCGTCAAGGCAACAGTCGTTACGACGTTGCAGCCACATCGGAAGCACCCTGTCAAGGAAAACGCCAATACTTTCGCTGTCGTCGAGTCGGAGTTCCGCGCCATATTCGGAGAAACCGAACATTTTCAGGTCATTATTGAAAGTTTGTTCTGCTTTTTCGTCGCGAAGCCAGAAGCGCTTTCCATCACGGGCAAGCCGCCCATGGTCGTTTTCAAAGCAGCGATTATCGTAAAGATACTCCGTTTTCATCAGAAAACCATCCGGTAGGAGTTTCCCGGACAAAAGAATCATTGGTTTTTTGCTTTCCAACTGGTAGGAATCGACTTCTACCACTTCAATGGGAAAAGAGCTTTCCTGCATCAATTTCTGGTATTCATGATAATTCCTGCGCTGTTCGCCGGTGCGGAAAAAATTGCGCAACCAGCCGAGTTCCAATGTTGCCGGCATCCACCAGTATTCCCCCTGTCGGCCGATCCAGCAGCCGGATCGGCCGACGATCATTTTTGCCGAATGAATCGCCAGAGGCGCATCGCCGACCATAATTGCCGGAGTCAGTATGACGTTATTTCCATCACGTTTTTTCAGAATGACCGGGCGGACTGATTCGTTGTGAATAATCAATTTGCGCGCATCAAGTTCAAATCGGTCAAATCCTACCAGACAGTGGAAAAATTCAGCTGTCATTTCTGAATTTAAACGCAATTGAGAGCCATCAACTTCAGCAAAAACGGCAAGAAAATGTAAAATTTGCTGGTCTTGCAGGGAAAACATATTCAACTTCAGATACAAAGCCAGAGATTTTTCAAAGCAGAGTTTGCGCAAATTATTGATATTTCCAACGTAATCCCGTCCCGCGGTATGCAGTTTTACAGACAGGAGCATACTTTCCCATTTACTGGGAACATGGGGAAATTCAGACTCTGCTTCGATAATAATTTGTGCTTCGGGATGATCCATGTTTCGCCCGGCTAATGACTCTAAACTTTCATCTTTCATCCCCGCGTAACGGGAGATGGTATCTTTTTCTGGTTCAGTTTCCGGAACCCGGAACCTTGTGCAATACATAATTGCAGCAATTGCATGGGGGCAGAGCCCTTCAGTTTCCGGATGGGAACAACTGCATTGTGCACTTGGCGGTTCACCAAGTCGAACTGCTGTATGGGTGTAAGTGGTGCCCTCTTGAAAAACTGCCCGTACCATGCCGGTGTCGTCTCGATAAGCGCAGCTCAACCGAGAACTCTTCAAAAGTTGCTTCGCGATTTTGAGTGTCTCGGCGCTGGAGGCTTCCATCAATCTGGACTCGAAACTAACCGCCATTTTTACTTACTCCTCTCTTTAAGTTAAAATGATACGCAAATACTCTTGATAATTTCTAAATTTAGCATCATCACTGGTTCGAATCAACTTTCTTTGCTGTTTTTTATAATATTTTTTTGATTTATTTCTTGCGCAGAAACTCTTCAAGTTTCTGTTGAAAAACGGTGAATCCCTCTGTTTCTGAATAAGTTCCAATGGGGTTTCCGTAACTGAAAATAGCAATTTTTCCGCGTCCCCCGGCAATTCCCAGTTCTGCGTCTTTTGCTTCTCCCGGGCCGTTGACAACACAACCCATAACTGCAATTTTTTTTAGATTAATTCGGTAATGGGCGGCCTTGTAAGAAGCGATCAGTTCTTCTACTTTCTGTGCCAGACTGATCAGATCAATTTCCGTCCTGCCACAGGTTGGGCAGGAGACGATTTCCGGTTCCGAGTCACGCAGCCCGCAACTTTCAAGAATCCGCAGTGCCGGAGCAATTTCGCTGACCGGGTCGGCCGTTAAACTGACGCGCAGGGTATCTCCTATCCCATCAAGCAACAGTGCTCCGATGCCGACCGCAGATTTGATAATTCCGCGCGCCGGCGTTCCCGCTTCTGTTACTCCGATATGGAGTGGATAATCCGTGCGTGCAGCAAATAAACGTGTTGCAGCGACCATTTCAACAACATTGGAGGCTTTCAACGAAACTTTGATATCGCGGAAGCCATATTTTTCCAAACTCTCACACTCTGTCAAAGCACTCTGCACAAGAGCTTCGCTCATTCGTTCTGCCTGAGTCAAATGGGTCCAGGTAGCCATTTTTTCCCGCATTTCGCGGGAGAGGCTTCCGGAATTTGCACCGACCCGAATCGGAATATTTGCCATACCCGCAGCTTCGGCAACTTGTTTGACACCATCTTGGCTGCCGATATTGCCGGGGTTGATGCGGACACCGTTGACGCCGGCGGAAATTGCAGAAAGAGCCAGTCTATAGTCAAAGTGAATATCGGCAATGACAGGAATTGGGCTCTTGCGGCTGATGTCTCCGAGTGCTTCGGCTGCCTGCTGATCAGGAACAGCACATCGGACAATATCGCATCCCTGATCCGCCATACGGTTGATTTGGCTGAGGGTTGCATCAATGTTTCGAGTATCAGTGTTGGTCATCGACTGAACGCTGATGGGAGAATTCCCTCCGATTGCAACATTGCCAACATGAATCGTGCGGCTGAAACGTCTCATTTTGCCGATGCCTCAACAGTCGGTTCCTCAGCAACATCTGCCGTTGTTTCGGTCGGGAGTTCCCGGGGGTGTGCAGTTGCCTGGGCTGGGTTTTCTATGGTTATCCCCATTCGGTGTCCAAGTCGTAAAATATCAAAAAAGGTGATATAGATCATCAAACCAATCAGGAGTCCGATGAAAAGATAGGTCAACGCACGGATGACCCCCATGGGCAGTGGACGGCGGAAGATCAGTTCGATCAAGGCAAAAAGAATATGCCCTCCGTCAAGAACCGGCAATGGCAGTAAATTAAAAATTGCCAATGCAAAGGCAACCATGACAACAAAATTGATGCTGAGCATTGTTGTACTTTCACTGAAAACGGAGTAAAGCGTTAGCCCGATTCCCAGCGGTCCAGACATGTTTCGCGGCCGAATGGTGCTCTCCATTTCTGTAAGATGCAGCTTATTGGCGACAAAAATCAGGATATTTTTCAGGGATTTATAGCTGAGATCAATTGTGGATGCGAGTTGTTGAAATGGATTGGGGTAATCCAATACTTCCAGGGAAACCGGCAACATATATTCGGACAGTTCTGCCGGAATAATTTCAAGTTCCTTGTTTTCTCCATTTCGCTCAATGAGGATTTTTGCTGCCTGCTCTTTTCCATTTTTCTGCAGCGCGTTGAAAAAGTCAGCAAAATTTCCGGTAGCAACACCGTTGACAGCGACGATAGTATCCCCGGGTTCGAGCTTTCCACTTGAAGGCATGTCCGGAGAAACTGAACGGACTTTTAATGGCGAACTGCCTTCCAGAATCGCTCCAATGACGAGGCGGGTGCCGGCAAGTTCCGGCTTGAAGGGCTGCAATGTTACCAGCTCACCATTGCGACGTACTACAAAGACCATGTCTTCGTTTTCCTGCCCGCAGCGGTTGATTTCTTTTTGGAACTCGACCCCGTCACCGATGCCAATCCCGTTGACGGTATAGAGTTCATCTCCGGCGCGCATTCCCGCTTTTTCTGCCGCACTGCCAGTTTCCGGAATCACGGAAATCGGGATGACTGCATCAAAAAATGGCCATGCAACTTTTTCCAGTTTAAGCGCTTCAGATGGAGGGTTAGGGTTTACAATTGGCTGATAAGTAATGGTGTGTGTTTCGCCGTCACGGACAACTTCCAGAGATACGGGCCCGATTGTGAAGAGAATTTTCTGGATAAACTCATTCCAGGGAACAAAGAAAGATTCCCCATTGATTTTGACGATTTTATCTTTCGGCCGCAGTCCGGCTTCAAATTCGGGGCTGCCGACTTCCACTGAACGGACTTCAATTTCCCGCATTTTTGGGGAAGTTTGCGGCAGTCCATACACCCAGATC
>CALGPR010000472.1 GCA_937960425.1 uncultured Lentisphaeria bacterium | reverse complement strand
GTTAAATATCAGATAGATTATAAGATACGTACTTCCCTTCATATCGATTTCCACCGCTCGTGAAGAAAGCACGTGATCACTCGATGCTTCTATGAAGAGGATCGGGACGGTCAGTCATGCCGTGATTTCAGAAGACTGTCATCCGAAAATTCTATTAGAGCATAAATGGTTTTGTTATCGTAATAATCATTTAGGAAATCTGGGAGATTCCACTATGAAAGTCAGAGCATCGGTTAAACGCAGATGCGAGTATTGCCAGATTATTAAGCGCAAAGGCGTGATTCGGGTTATTTGCTCCCGCAATCCCCGTCACAAACAGAGACAAGGGTAACACTGAACTGAGGTTGTAATCTATGCCACGTATTATTGGAGTAGACATTCCGGGCAACAAACGCGTTGAATATGCATTGCGCTATCTTTATGGCATTGGCCCGGCGAAAGCATTGGAAATTATCGAAAGAGTCGGGATTCCGCGCGAACTGAAAGCGAAGGATCTTTCTGCCGACCATATTGCCGCTATCACAGTATTGCTTCAGTCCGACGACTTCATCGTAGAAGGTGATTTGCGTCGTGCATTGGCTGCTGACATTCGCCGCTTGCAGCAGATTGGCTGCTATCGCGGTCTTCGTCACCGCCGCAAACTGCCGTGCCGCGGCCAGCGTACCAAGACCAACGCCAGAACCCGCAAGGGTAAGAAGATTACCGTTGGCGCGATCCGCGACAAGACACAGCGTCGTCTTGCCAAGTAACATCTTCCCTGTGGTAAGATGTACTTGAATGGGAAAGACACTTCCGTAGAGAACGGAAGCAGGAATCTAAACTTTTTTAAGGTATAAACTCTTATGGCTGAAGAATTGAATAAAGAAGTAACTGCCCCCGCGGCGGAGGCGGCTCCTGCCGCTGAAGGTCGTGAAGTCAAGCAGAGAGGCAAGAGTGGACGCTATGTTCCCAGTGGGATTGCCTTTGTCCTGGCGACCTTCAATAATACCAAAGTGACGTTCACTGACTTGCACGGCAATGTTTTGTGCTGGTCGACCGGTGGTAAAAACGGGTTTAAAGGTTCCCGTAAAAGCACCGCATATGCTGCTCAGGTTATCGCTGGTGAAGCGGCGAAGAAGGCCATGCTCCTTGGCATGAAAGAAGTTGAAGTACGTATCAAGGGACCGGGTGCCGGGCGTGAATCTGCTGTCCGCGGAATTGTTGCCGCAGGCCTTGAAGTCCACACGATTAAGGATATTACTCCGGTACCGCACAACGGTTGCCGTCCGCCGAAACGCCGTCGTGTCTGATGCGATCAGGTTTGATTGTGCACAGAATTATTGTTGTTAACCAATAATCAATGCTGGAGGATATTATGAGTGTTGCTTTTGGTTTTCCGATGCCCCAATCCATCGAAGTGGAGGAGAGCACGGCTTCCGATACATACTGCAAATTTATTGCTGCTCCGTTTCAGAGCGGCTTTGGCCACACACTGGGCAATTCGCTCCGTCGTGTGTTGCTCTCCAGTCTCGAAGGTGCCGCCATTTGTGCGGTGCGTATTGACGGGGCCGCACATGAATTTGCCGCGTTGCCGCACGTTGCAGAAGACATTACTGAGATTATCCTGAATCTTAAGAATGTTCATCTGATTACGTCTGGTGACACCAAGACGCTCGAAATCAAGTGCGACAAAGCCGGTGCGGTTACTGCTGGACATATCGTGTCGGATGGTACGGTTCAGATTTTGAATCCGGAACAGATCATCTGCCATTTGGATAAAGATGTTCCCTTCCGCGCTGAGATTGATATCATGAAAGGCAAGGGGTATCTCCCGGCTGAGAAAAGTGTTCAAACCAGAACTGTCGGTACCATTCCGGTGGATTGTCTGTTCAGCCCTGTTACCCGTGTCAATTACCAGATTGGCGCGGCGCGTGTCGGGGAAGAAACAGAAATGGACAGTCTGGAGCTTCAAATCTGGACAGACGGACGGATTAAACCGCGCGAAGCCCTTGAAAAGGCGGCTGCGATTCTCAAAGAGCACCTGCAGGTTTTCCTGGGCGGACAGCCGGAAAGCAAAGATGTCAAAGATATTATGACTGAGCAGGAGCGTCATCTCTTCAAGACGTTGGCGCAGGATGTTGAAGTCCTTGACCTTTCGGTACGGGCAATGAATTGCCTCAATAATGCCGACATTCGTTTGATTGGTGAACTTTGCACCAAGACGGAAAGCAGGATGCTCAAATACCGCAACTTCGGGAAGAAATCCCTGGACGAAATTAAAGAAAAAATTGAAAAACTTGGTCTTGGTCTCGGAATGGCACTCAGCGACAATGTGATGTTGGCGCTTGAAGAAGAGTCAGCCCGTGTCAGAGATGAAGACAAGGAGGCTTAATAATGCGTCATCGCGTACATACTTTCAAGGTCGGCCGTTCCGGAGCGCATCGTCGTGCGATGCTTGCCAACATGGCCGTCAGCTTGTTTGAAAACGGCCAGATTACGACTACGCTGGTCAAGGCCAAAGAAGCTCGCCGTTTTGTTGAAAAATTGATTACCACTGCGAAGAAGGGTGAAATTCATCATCGTCGTCTTGTTGCTGCCAAGTTGCAGTGCCAGAATGATGGTAAAAAGGAAGCCATTCAGAAGCTGTTTGGCGTTATTGCCCCAGGTTATGCCAATCGTCAAGGTGGGTATACCCGCATTTTGAAGCTGGGGAAACGCGTTGGTGACTCTGCTGAAATGGCGATTATTCAGCTGGTCGAAAGCGACGTTCAGGCGTAAGAGCAATTCTTTGAGATTTTGGACGTGTTACAGGTTAGACTGTAACACGTTTTTTTTATTTTTTGTTGTCGGGGGTGGCAAAAAACAATTTTGTTTGGGACAGTATATTTTTGTTCACAATGTATCTCGGACAGCCAGATTGTTTAAAGGAGATCTTCTCCATTATAAAGTAATCGAGCAAGAAGGATTGCAGGATTCTAATAGAACATTGTTGATCAGATTGCCCAGGTTTTCTGGCTAATTTGAAAAATACCCCCTTAAACAATCAGACAAATTTTTGCTGGAAAACATCCACCAGACCACGATCGGTTAATTTCAGATGGGGAATGACCGGCAAGGCAAGAAAACTCAGTATCATCAATGGGTCAGCAAGCGTAAAGTGATTTTTTTGAAAAAAGTCGTGCATCTGTCGTTGTTGAACCAGGAGCTCTGATGCTCCTTGAATACTGAGCAGGCCGCCGATCGGTAATGCAATTTCTGCGGCAACACGGCCGTTCTGCACTGCAACTTGTCCTCCTTGAATGGCAATAATATGGTTTGCTGCGATCGCCATGGATTCATCATCACTGCCAATAATGCAAAGATTGTGGCTGTCATGGGCAACTGTGGAGGCAAGAGCTCCCTCAAAGCAATCGAAGCCTTTTACCGGTGCGATCGCCATATTGTTATTTTTGCCATGGCGTTCAAT
>CALGPR010000471.1 GCA_937960425.1 uncultured Lentisphaeria bacterium | reverse complement strand
GTTACCGGATTGGCGAAGGAGTTTTGTCGATTTTTATCTGATTTTCCGGCAATTTTTTTCAACAGAGATTTTTGTCCTTTTCTTATTCTTTTGTATTCTATATTCGTTCAGCAGTTTTTTTCAATTACAGATCGTGCGCAATATTGTCATTGCCATAGTAGTGGTAGTAATTCTTGACTGCTTTCTTGGGGGGCTGTTCCGCCCGCGTTTGAAAATTATCCGGACAGTTCCTAAAAATGTTCGCTGTGGCTGTGCCTTCCGTGTGCGTTACCAGGTAACTAATCGGCGTTGGGTTCCGGCCTTTGCTTTGCGTATGGATCACGGTTGGGGCTTACGGTACTTCGAGATTGAGAAAACTGCTGATATCGGTTTCCTCGGTACAAAGAAAACCGTGGAGGTAGAAAGTCTGGTTGTCGCCAACCGGCGCGGAAAATATGTAATTGGAGCCCCCAGGGCAGTATCTTTTTTCCCATTGAATTTAACGACATGGGTTGCCAAAGGAAAGGGGGCGGAGACTATTGCAGTTTATCCGAATTATACATCAATTCGGGAACTGACGATGCCGACCGGGAAACGATATCAGAGTACGGGAATGAACCGGGTATCCAAGGTTAGTGAAGCCGCGGATTTTTGCGGGTCACGGGAGTTCCGTTTGGGAGATAATCCACGCTATTTGAACTGGTGGGCAAGTGCTCGCTGCGGCCGGTTGATTGTCAAAGAATTTCAGGAAGAGTACTTGAGCCGTGCAGCC
Source organism: uncultured Lentisphaeria bacterium (assembly GCA_937960425.1). Taxonomy (GTDB): domain Bacteria; phylum Verrucomicrobiota; class Lentisphaeria; order Victivallales; family Victivallaceae; genus UMGS1518. Next base: position 5,102 of record CALGPR010000471.1, on the reverse strand, counting down.
GTATTGGTTGATACTGGATTGCCGCAAACGGGAATCCGGAGAAAACGACGCTATAATGGAAAAGAGATTGATTCAATTGAAGCGGCATTGAGCCTTTCCGCAGCGTTGGCGGAATACCTGATGGCGGATGAATGCGTTGTAGACCTGTTTGTCGCAGGATCGACGGTTTGCCATTTTCAGGCCGGACGAAGTATCGCCGGGTTTGATGCTGTATTGGATGTGCTTGCAAGTGTGGAGCCGGAGGCGAAGCCATCCATTACGGAGCTTTCTGATGCCGTTATGGCAGAGATCCGATCAATTGGCAGCGTGTTATTGCTGTTGCAGGATCTTGATTCAGATCGGCTTGCCTTGCTGGAGAAATTACGGGCAAGCGGGTGTGCATTGCGGACGATTTTGATTGCCGACGAAAAAAAGAGTTTTGATGGATTGCCTGCAGATGTTATCCGAATTTCTCCCCAGGCGATTTTTGCAGGAAAGGTGGTGACATTGTGAAATACGGAATGCCTCTATCTGATGCGGGAATGTGGAAACGACGCTACACCAGTTTGTCGTTGGCAGTAGGTACAGGAGTATATGCCAACTTTTTTGCAGAACTTTATTTACTCACCTTTACTTGCCTTGGTGTCGCATTATTGTGGGCGTTAAAGAAAAAGACAATTCCAGCTTCGCAGATGATGACTTGGCTGGGGGGAATGATGATAACCGGACTGACCTTTGTTGGAAGCTCTGCACTGCAGGAAGAAGAGATTACTTTCGGATTTTTCGGGGGCTTGATTTATGCGCAATACTTTATTCCGGTATTAGTCTATCTGGCTCTCTTTTATCTGGCGCAGTCCCGGACAAGCTATTACTGTTTTGTTGTCGCCATTGCGTTGGTTTTCATGATTTGTGTTATGTCGGAACTAATCCCGTCCAGGCAGAAGTTACCGTTGCCGACGCCTTTGATTGCTTTGCCTTACGGGATTGCAGAGCAAGTGGCTTTTCTTTGCGGAATTTCCTGTTTTCTGTTGTTGCTGGGAAGTATTGCGGAGGTTAGTTTGCCCAAACACGCTTACCGGTATATTCTCTGCATATTACTGTTTTTTTGTGTAATCGGATATCCAGTTTATCAGTATTGTATTCGACTGCATGAGATATATGCGGCAGACATTTACCAGTTTGAGCGTGAGATTGGCCTGAAACCATGGCGTTTGCTTTATGCGCAAATGCCGTCACGCAGAATCATGTTCGGATCAGAAATGGACTTGAGCCGTCCTTTTTTCGGTTTGGAAGGACTTGAGGATGACAAAATTTTAATTCGTGTAGAAGGCACTACTCCGCCAGGATATCTGCGCATGTTTGTTTACCGTTTATTTTTAGGGAGATACTGGTCCATCGGAGGGGGACATGACGGCGCAGAATTAAACGTTGTTGAAGAGGATTCTCAATCTGCTGTTACTTATCAATTAAATAATGGCCCGGATGATAATAACGGCAAAGAGTTTTTTTTCACTTGGAGCGGTGATTTGCTCTCCGATTCGCTGGCAATGCCGGGAAACTGGCAGCAGGTACAGTTGATCAGTGATGATGTGGTGTTGGATGCGGATGGCAGGTTTCGTTCTGAAGAATGGCAGCGTTCTGGAGGTTATCGTGTTGTCGTTCCGGATGCTGATTCTGAAGCGGCATATCCTTTCCCGTTGGAACCGGATAATTCATATCTGGCAGTGCCGGAAAAAACTTTACCACTGCTGGATGACACGATTCGAAAAATCCCGAACGTGGAAAAGGCTGCTAACAACAGAGAAAAATTAGAAGCAATCAAGAAATATTTGAGTTCTTTCAAATATGAATTAACCCGATCTCATGGCGGAGATAATCCATTGGAAATGTTTCTAGGCGTAAAAAAAAGCGGTCATTGTGAGCTTTTTGCCAGTGCTACGGTGCTGCTTGCCAGGCGTTTGGGGATTCCATCAAGATATGTGAGCGGTTTTTTGTGTTATGAACAGCATCCTTCTGGAAAGTATTATGTCAGCCGGGTTTCCAATGCTCATGCATGGGCAGAAGTTTTTCTCCCTGAAGAAAAGCGGTGGATTATCGTAGAAACGACTCCACCCGACGCTTTGACTCAAACGGAACATGATTGGTCGTTTACTGAAAAAAATGTCGACCGTCTTCAATTCGGGTGGGACAAATTTGTCGCTGCGCTGCGGCGTGGAGAGATTGCAGCATTGATTACCAAGCTGCTGATTAATCCAGTTTCCGGCATGTTGATTTTGATTGCCGGAATAGTGGGAGGATTATTTCAGTATCGCCATAGAAAGGTGAAACAGAAAAAATCCCCGATTGTCCTCAATGATCGTCAAAAATTATGGAAGCAACGCGCTCAGCGGCAAATTGCTCTTTGGGAGAAAAAAGGAAAATTGACTGGGACTGCCGGTTGGACAATGGAGGATTACGTTACTCAGGTGAATTGTTCACCTGCATTCAGTTTGGAAGAAAAAAACGCGGCGAAAACTTTTGCTGCAGAGTATGCTGATGGGCGATTTAATGCTGAAACGCATTGAGGTGTTCCGGCAATCCGCTCAGCCGTTCCAGTGTGAAAACCAAAACTTTTGAGGTCGCCGGATGTCGGCAGCAGAGTTCCAGATCCTTTGCAAATTCATCCGCCGTTTGGGATTCGCCATACACACTGCCGGCTTGTATGCATGGCCAAAGCGGTGTATGAGGTGCTGTCGCAGCTGCCGCAGCGAGCTGTTGCCGTTCCCACTCTTCCGTTTCATGCAGAAGCGCACGGTAAAGCATTGGAGAAAATGCCGTGAAGCCGAGAGAATCCAGATCGGAAAGTTTCTGACCGGTTACGTCTGAAAGGTCACGCGGAGAGCCTTCGGCAAAGGGGACAGTATGAAAGATTACCGGCATTCCTGGCGCAGTCAGTTGCAACATTGACCGAAGTTCCGCTGCAAATTCTGTGATTTGGTTTGCCCGAAAGCGATTATATTCCCTATCTGCATTTTCCTGAATCCATTTTACTGGATTTTGCGGTGGGAGCGTGATGCCGCAGCTTCGTTCAAAAGCACGAAGACATTTCTGGCAATAGCAGCTGCGGGGAAGGGTGGCAAAGTCGCTGGTTGTTCGCAGGTTTTCCCAGTAAACAAAGTGGCGGCAGAAGTCAAGGGTTATCCCATCCGGGTGGCAGGTTGTAACAAATTCTTTGAGCTGTTTTTTGAATGCTTCCTTGTAATCGCGGTTAGATGGGCAGATCATTTCCAGCCAGTGGTCTCTGGCAATTTCGCCGGTATTGGTGATTGCCAGAGCATCAGGATGATTCGTTGAATAGCCCGGATTATAGAAAACTCCAAATGTGACGAAAATTTGCAGTCCTTTCGCATGCGCCTCTTGGAGAAAATTGTTCTGAGATGCCAGGGCCGGAGAGACAAAAAGCAGCGAAACGTCCGCTTCTTCAGCTTGTGACAAAGGTGCTTCGGACTGAAAAACCTTTGCGCCCCGCTCCGGCACTGAACATCCGGGAAATATGCTTCCCAATGTCAGCAGCAGCCCCCAGTACCATAGATACTGCATACAGGAGTATGCTGAAGACTTACGCATTTTTCTTTGTGTTTTCTTTTTTTGCCGGGGCCGCAGGCCGGAAAGAAGGAATTTTCTGGATTGTTTTGATGACCTGCTCTGCGGAAATCAGCCGTGAGCACTCGAACTGGCGATCCGTTCCTTTGTGCCGCGGGCACCACAAAAAATCATAGTGGTCAAAATCAATCCGCATGTCATTCCAGCAACTGTGGCAGGTATGGTAATTGATAACGCGGTAAGGCGTAGCGAATTCATTGGTCGGATGGGTGAAGCCGGAAATCATCACAACTGGAACCTTGCATCCCCAGGCCAGCCAGGAAAGTCCACTGGACAAGCCAATGAAAAAATCTGCATCTTTGATCAGGTTGATCCGTTCCTGTAATGGCCTGTCTCCCGTGAAGTCTTCAGTGCCATAGGGAATATGGTTCCATACCAGCCCGGCACCATGAACGGCTTCCTTATCAATACACAGGACTCGATAACCATTGTCCTTTAAAAAATTGACGACTTCGCGCCACCCAAAGGGATTGTTCCAGTATTTTGCCTGGCTGGAACTCTGCGCTGCGATGCAGACATACTTTTCTTTGATCTGGCGGGGGGCGGAAAGATCGAAACGCGGTGGAATGTCTGCAGGGTCTACCCCAAGAATGTAGCCGGCGGTGCGATGAAGTCCGATATATCGGAAATCAATCGGCTGATTATCAACATCGCCTTTGAAAAACAATCCCATATAATAACAGGCGTATGGCCTATAGTTTGGAACTTCAGCACGGGTGATAAACGTGATATTTGGATATTGATTACGGACAATGTCGGCAATATGCGGCATCATGACCGCAATAATTTTACACTGGTGCTTTTCCTGAAATCGTTCAACATAGCTGAACCAGCCGATGGAGTCACCCAGCGTACCGACTGGAAGTTGAATCATGACTTCTTTATCTTTCGCGTTGTAGTCGTGTGTGAAAATCGGTTCCGATGTGCCTTTAAGGAAAATCTGGAGTCGGAACCGGATGTAGAATTTCTTTACACTGGTGATATATGCTCCGGGAACGGTATCTGCACTGTAGAGGATGATTCCTGTATCAATGTCTGAAAACATGACCCGGTAAATTTTGTTATTTTGCGGAAAAAGGATTCTAATGCCATGGTTAAAATCAAATTTGATTCCATCAACGGCATCCAGAACTGGAACAGCAGGGAGTTCGCCGTAAATACTTTCCGATTGTGCTTTCTGCCCGCTGGTAGAGTTGCTGCTGCCGGGGGCGGAGGAGGGCACTGCCGGCCCCTTGGGGGGCGCTGATTGCGATATTCCAATATCAGCTGTAAAATTATAATTTGCAGGGTTGGGTTGGATGGTAATTGTATCGGCCATATTGGAATCTCTTTCGTTGAAAATATTAATGGATACGCAATATTTTTATATTGTACCAAGCATCGACTGAATGCAAATTACAAAGCGAATAAAATTGGTTTTTTTTTGTTTATAATTTTTATTTCTTTTTCTACATTTTTCAGTGCATTTTTAAAACTCAACA
>CALGPR010000470.1 GCA_937960425.1 uncultured Lentisphaeria bacterium | reverse complement strand
GATCGATTCACTATGTAGACGAGGGATAAAAAATGGCGTTCACAAGCGAAGTAAACTCAAGAACGACGCCGATTTCCGGTCAAATTGTTGCGGCTGGAACCCAACGCGTCCTGTCAAAAGGTCTCACTACGGATATTACTGTCAGCCAGGGAGGTATCCAGATATTGAGCGGCGGCACGGCACGATCAACTCAGGTTTCTGCTGGAGGCCAACAAAAAATCAGTTCAGGCGGGACAGCGGTTTCTACAACAATTTTTCGTGAAGGAAAAGTTTTCGTCTATAGTAGTGGGGTTGCCAGTGGTACAATTGTTTCCGGAGCCTACACAATTTTTGTCATTGAAAAAGGCGGAGAAGCTGTTGATACTGTGATTTCGAGCGGCACAATGTCGCTGAATTCCTCAGCACGGGCAACTGGCACAATTATTTCCGGAGGAAGTCAAGTCCTTTTTGCCGGGGCGGTTGCGGACAATACAACAATCTGCAACGGAGGAAAACAGGAAATTTATCTCGGTGCTCAGGCGACCAACCTGAAAGTTTCTGAAGGTGGAGTTGCTCAAGTGAATGCAGGAGCAGTTGTTTCCCAGGCAATACTTTATGCCGGCGGCAGCCAGCTGCTTCACGCCGGCGCCAGTGCCTTGGATACAATTGTTTCCGGAGGGTCGCAAATCCTACTTGCCAGTGCGTATACCTCCGGCACAGTCATCACCAATGGAGGGACGCAGGTGCTGGCAAGTCAATCTCTTGCTGATGCCACGACTGTCTCCGAAGGAACATTGGAAATTAATCTGTCGGCAAGTGTCAAGAATGCGGTACTACTCTCCAATGGAAGTGCAGTGGTAAATTCGGGTGGACTGCTTTCCGGAGCAAAACTCAGTATGGGAGGGACCTTGCAACTGAACGAAGGCGGGGTTGCCACCGGCATTACCCGTTATTCCGGAGGCGTAATGGTCCTTTCCACTGAAGGGGCAAGTCTTGCAGGCAAAGAGGCTAACGGTGGCTACTTCCAAATTGCCTCCGGTGTAGCGTCAGGGCTGACACTGGAAAATGGCGGGCGGCTTACCATCGCAGCAGGAACTCAGGCAATGGCAACAACAGTTCTTTCGGGAGGATTGGCTGACTGCCAAGGCGCAGCACAAAATTTATCACTTTTATCCGGAGGATCGGCGATCCTTTCTTCCGGGAGCGTTATCAATGGCCTGACGGTATCCGGAGGAACTTTTACCGCCTCGACGCAAACGACCATTTCGAAGGGAACGTCTCTGCGCAAAAATGCTCCGTCATTTTCCATCAATGCCGGTATCGCAAAAAATGTATTTCTGGATAATGGATCAATTTTACAAGTACACAGCGGGCATGTTGCTTCCGCGACATTGGTTCAGAATGGGTTGTTGCTTGGAGAAGACGGTGCAAAATTCAGCGATCTCTCCATTGTCGGTGGAGAAGTCCAAATTTCCGGCACAGTCACCTTCGAAGGTGGGTTAATTGCATCAGCAGGTGTCATTGCCGGAAATGGAACTCTGGACATGAGCAAAAATAGCAACAATTCGATTCAACTTCTGGGGAACTGTAATTTTACAGATTCCACCATCCTGCTTGGCTCGGCAAGGGTAACGGTTCAAGGAGAAAATAATACTCTGGGCAAATTGATTACCTCAGGCGGAGAACTGGCGTTTGACCTCACCAACTATGTCGATGGCCAGGCACCGATTGTCACTAACCTGGATGCAGCAGGAGACTGCGCGATCTCTCTGGTACTCCCTGCCACTCTTGCCGACGGGCAATATACTTTTGCGGCCGGAGCTTTCGAGTTTAATCGATCCATTACCGTAAGAAGTCAACAGACAATCTATGGGACGGTCTCTACCTCTTCAGACTTGGTCTACGGAGATTTGTTGTTCAGCCTTGAATCAAACTTCAATGGAGAACTATCTTTGACTATTACGACCATGGAAGAGACTTCCGTCCCCACCGGATATCTGGATATGTCGGGAATGCCGAGTTGGCTGACAATTGATGACAATAATGCTTCTGTTTGGTACTTCAATGGAGAAATTGCAGAGCAAAAACCTGCAGGGTCTCTCCCATCATCCAACACGAGCCAGCTCGCCATCGGCAACCTTTCCGGATCAGCCAGAGATCAGGCAATTTTCTTTGATTATCAAAACTCACGAATCTTCGGCTGGGACTTTTATTCATCGAGCAATCAAGTAACTGAAATAACATTTGCGAAACCCTCTGCTGATGCCTCCTGGCGTTTCCTCGGGTGCGGGAATCTCTACTCCACTACCCGGGATCAATTGCTCTTTTTGAAGGACAATCAGACTCTGGGATACTATTATGTCAATTCCGGCACCAGTGCGAAATGGCAGGAAATTGGAACTCTGCCCGGCGGAATTGATTCCAATTACGAAGTGATTGGTGTTGGAAAATTTGATGGCAACTCTACCGATTCCCTCGTTTGGAAAAATCGGAAAAACGGAATTGTCGGGCTTTGGAATTTTACCGGGACACGTTCGTTTTCCTGGCAGTTTCTGGGAAATTCACAGGGGGATATGGAGCGAGAACTGCTTGCCGTCGGGGATTTCAATGGCGACGGAGGAGCTGATCTGCTCTGGATAGATCGAAACCGTGGGGAAGCAATTGTTGAAATATACCGAGCAAATGAAAATGACACCTTCGACGTTCTGAGCGTCCTTTGTGACCGTGGCTATCTTTACGATGGAATGGAGTTTTTTGGCGTCTCCGACCTGAATAATGATGGGATCGATGACGTCATGTGGTGCGACAGCTACAGTGGTGAAATTTCAGCGTGGCTTCTTGACGATTATGGCAGACGCACTGCAACAATCGCTGTCACGTCAACATCCGGCCTTTAAAGACTTGAACACAACCAATGATCCTGCGTTGTAATACCTGCAATGTCGGGAAAGAATTTTATCGAAAAGATTCTTTCCCGATTTTTTTATAGCTTCTTCCAATGCCAATTCCCCATCGATACCCCTCAATACAGAAATATCATTGTAATGAAATTACAGGGAAACGCGCTTACACCCTGATTAAGCGGGATTCCTTTACTAAAGCTTACCAATGAAAATTAACTCTATTGGCAGCGGTGATTCTGAGAACCTCGCATCAGAACACCCGCCCGATATCAAAACAAAGAAAGCAGAGAGCGGCCTTCGGCTGCAAGTGCGAGAGACAACCCGATGGGGGCATTGGTCCATCCGGAGTAGATGCTGTTGGCGCCGCCCTCAAAGCGATCGCCGCCTCCCCACTTTCCGGCTTTCAGATCATACATACCACGCCAACATCCATCAAAAACAATATCGCCGCTATGATCTTGAATCGATGTAATCAACTGTAAAACCTTCCGATATGCCTCTTCCCGCCGCGGCGAAGGATCCAGTTCTACAATACATTGCAAAGCCGGCAGAACCCAATTAACCGTATAGATCAAATCCACCAATCCGCTGCCCTGCGGAGCTTCATAATGTTCAGCAGGAATATTGCCGGTAACCGGATCCATTTTCTCAATCAGGCGATCTGCTGCATATCCTGCCAGCTCCAGGCAGAATTTATCCTCAAAGCCCCGCGCTGCATAAGCCGAGCTCAAAACCCCATAAGCAAGTTCACTCCCATTAAAGGACTCCAGGTGCTCCGCAAAATAGGCATGAAAACACCTCATATTTTGCCGATAACGTTCTTTTTGCCGCAATCCATATGCGGCGCTTAACGCATAAGTCGCCGTTCCTCCCCAATGAGGCAAAGACAGATCGCCTGAAATTTCTTTTGCTGGATCAGAAAAGATACCTTTTGCGATAGTACGTTCGAAAAAATCACAGACAGCATCCGCCAGACATATACACCATTCTTCCATCTGATATCGTTTTGCCAGATGTGGCGCAAGTTTGGCTATCTGGCGCTGCAACATTCCGACTTTCCCATTGTCGTCAATCCAGAAGGCACGGCCGCAATCAAGGTTAGCGTGCGACCAATTCCACCAACCGGCAGGAACTGTGATTTTCCGGCGAATTAAAAGACCGCTACGGCAATAAAGATAATCAACCAGATTTTCTCCAATTGCGGAAAAAACACCATTCTCCAAGACTTGACCGGCAGCAAGGAAATAGAGCGCCGTTTCAAAGTTGCAATCCGCGCGGCGCGGTTCAATCATTACCCAATTTCCATGAGGTGTTTGCGTCGGAAACCGTTCCTGAATTGTCTTCACGGCTTCATTCCCTTCGGTAATAACGATACGCTCCGCTACTCCCCAGTAACCATCTTCGGGGGAAACAACTCCGGAACGAACAAACCAGTTAAGGTTCCGTTCTACCTGTTGCAAAATGGTATTCCGTTCCATCGGAAAAGGGTACTTCAGGCATTCAATTTTTCGACGGCTGCGTTCAATCGGCGGAGCGATTCTTCTCTGCCGATAATTTCCATGATCTCCAGTGCTCCCCCGGGAGTAACTGCAAGCCCGGCCAAAGCAATTCTGGGCGCCCACATCACCAGATTTAATTTCATTCCATTCCGGGTGGCATACTCCCCTATAACATCTCCCAATGCCTGATGATTCCACTCCGGAATATCTTTAAGACATTCAATCAGTTCCGGCAACAGTTGCCGTGCGACTTCAGGAGTCGATTTGCTTTTTTTGTTATTATAAAGTTCAATCCCATATTCAGGCACCTGATACAAGAAAGCGATCATCTCCGGAATTTCACTGAGCAGTGAAGTACGCTGATGCAACAACCCGGCAATTAACGGCCAGGCATGTTCCAATACCGTTCCCTCAACTCGAGCAAAGGGGCGGGCAATCGAGGAAAATTCTTCAAACGACAGCTTTTTGATATATTCCCCATTCATCCATTTGAGTTTATCATAATCAAAAACAGCTGGCGACTTATTCAGCCCGGAAATACTGAACAGTTCTTCCAATTCATGCAAAGAAAAGAGTTCGCGATCATTTTTCGGCGACCAGCCCAGCAGGGCAATGTAATTGATAATCGCTTCCGGCAAATACCCTTCGGCAACAAGATTTTCAAAGCTGACCGATCCGTGCCGCTTGGACAACTTTGCCACACTCCCATCGGGATTTTTCCCCATGATTAACGGTAAGTGCACATATGTCGGGATTTCCCAGCCGAATCCCTGATACAATAAATTGTATTTTGGAGTCGACGGAAGATATTCCGCACCGCGCACCACATGGGTTATATGCATCAAATGATCATCGACGACATTGGCAAAATTATAGGTAGGCATGCCATCGCTCTTCAGCAGAATCTGATCGTCAAGCACTTTATTTTCAATCGTGATCTCGCCGAATACGGAATCCTGGAACGTGGTGGAGCCGTCGTGATTGATCTTCTGTCGAATCACATAGGGCTTTCCGGCAGCAAGATTAGCGGCGATTTCCGCCTCGGAAAGGTTACGGCAGCGGCCGTCATACCCGGTAGAATCATTGTTGTCATTACCGTCCTGCGTCGCAGAGTCATTTTCTTCATGCTTTTCACAAAAGCAATAATATGCAGCGCCTTTGCGAACCAACTCCTCTGCAAATTTGCGGTACAAGTCTTTACGTTCGCTCTGCACATATGGGCCATAGGGGCCACCGACATCCGGGCCTTCATCATGGATCAGCCCAGCACGCTTCAACGTAGCGTAAATTACCTCGACAGCACCTTCCACATAACGGTTTTGATCAGTGTCTTCAATACGAAGAACAAATTTCCCATGCTGCGACTTTGCCAGTAAATAAGCATATAAAGCGGTACGTAAATTCCCCACGTGCATAAAACCGGTCGGACTCGGGGCAAATCGGGTACGGACTTCCGTCACTACTTGATCCATGAAACAATTTCCTTTTTTTAATGCCGTTCCCAAACGGGCAATCCGATTTTGACGGCAAGATGATATATAATACTCTTAAATTTTTATACAATATCAGCAGCAACAGGAATTTTCAACTATGATCGCGGATTCTTTAGAGAAAGCTCAATTTTCGATTTTGATTAACGTGTAATTTTGCGATCCGACGCCAATTTTCTCTGCATATGCAAGCTGTTCGCTCCCTTTGAATACCTTTCCTTTTGCTGCAACCGCATCATAACAGGCCTTGTCAATAGCAACAGGGTCAGTAGAAGCAAAGATCCCGATATTTTCCACGCAAGGCCGCATGGGACGAGGCTCACAATCACATCCGGCAGTTACAGCAACAGCAAAATTCAAGTAGATATTTCGATGCGTTGAATGCGACGCCAGAGCGTACTCGGCAAGCTTTTCCCGAAAAAAGCGTCCTTTAAAAAGTGCATTCCACAATCCGCCCAGCGAGACAATGGAAATGGCCTTGTGTGGGCAAATCGAAAAACATGCACCACAGCCGATACATTTGCCCGGATCGATACAGGAACGTTTCCCAATCGTAATTGCCCCAGCATTACAGCGATTCAGGCAGACTTTGCAGCGCTTACACTTCCAATTGCGGATGCGCGGCTTCACACTCAAATGCATTGCCATCTTCCCTCCTTTGGACGCAAACCCCATGGAAAGTTGCTTCAAGGCGCCGCCGAATCCTGCGAGCATGTGTCCTTTGAAGTGAGACATGACAATAATCTGCGGATAGTCTGCAAATGATTTTCCAATACTGCATGTCTTGAAATGAAAATGATGATGTGGCAACGGGATTTCGATTGCCTCTTCCCCCGCTGCGCCATCAGCGATCACGATCGGCAAATTGGTAAACCCATGGGCTTGCGCTAAACGGATATGGCGTTCCCGTTCAAATCGTTCACCACCATACAGAACGCTTGTTTCCATATAACAACTTCTGACGCCTTTTTCTGCCAGGAAGTCAATAATCCCCTGGTATGTCGCCGGTTTCAAGTAGGTACGATTCCCTTTTTCCCCGAAATGAACCTTCAGGGGAACCGTTGATTCCAAAGTAATTTTTTCTCTTTCGAGAAGCGCTTGAAAAAGTTTTCGTGCCCCTCCGGATAATACTTCAGGACAACAATCTTTCCCAACAGGGATAAAATATACGTTTGGCATCAATGCAACTCCCCGGCGTCAGGGTGTTCCCGACGTTGAATCCGTTGAAATGTTCGACGGTCATACTGGTACATCTGATAAGCGTTCCAGGTATTATGCCACAAGACGTAAAAAATCGGTCCCATTGCTACCAACGGCCCGGCGTAAGTCAATGCCAGATACATCGTGAAAGTTGTATTTTTTTGACCGAGCAACTGGCTTGTTTCCCGGCGGAATCGCTTGGGTGAAAGGTATTTTCCAAAATAGAAATTCCCGATACAAAGCACCAGCGACACGACGGCTACGCCAAGAATCTGTAACTTGGATTCATCAGGGTTTTCAATAAAATGACGATGCGCAATAGCAGCTATGACCATCAAAGTAAAACTCCACAAAGAAAAAGAAAATGTTTTACAATGCTTTGGCCACATTGCTGCCTGCGGGTACAATATTTTTACCAGAGCAGCTGCCGCAAATGGAACTGCAATCACTAATGCAATCGTCTTTCCCACTTGATAAATAAAGTCAAACGAAACATCTCCGGTAACCATTGGCAACAGAAAAAGCAGAGCAAGGGAAATAAAAACATTGGTGATCGTAAACCCGGTTAATGCAAAACCAATCCTGCCATGCAAAAATGCGATCACCACCGGTGCCGCCGTCGCAGTTGGAGTAATTCCGACAAAAAAAGCAACTTCTGCCAGTACCGGATTTTGCGGAAGAAACAGTTTCAACAGGAAATAAGGCACCAGTCCCATCGCCAGATTGCTCAAAAGCAAATACCAGTGATAACGTCGAATCTGCAAATCCGCCATGCGGATTTGCAAACAGGACATAAAAAACATGATCATTAAGGCAATACGGACAAAATTGAATGGCTCGGCATTCAGTACAGCGAGCTGCGGGAAAAACCAGCCGATCAGAAATGGGATACAAATCATCGCAGGCCGGATAAAAGTTTTTAACATAACAACACCCTATTGATTGTGCTCACTACTATACAGCAGCCCTGACAAAAAAACAACCCCCATACCCTTCGGAATCCCTAATTTTGTGTGTTGTTGTCATTTTCTCGTGTCGGGTGAGTCCACCTCATGATCTCCGGTACTTTTATCCCGCGAAGTCCGCCATTGACTGTATGCCGAAAGTTCAGACCGAAATGCTGCAATGACAAGTCCCAGAACGGCAGTATCATCTATAAGCCCGAACAAGGGAATAAAATCAGGAATCACATCAATCGGCATCAGCAGATAAAAGACCGCAAATCCAATGGAAAAAATTACTTTCCATGGAACTTGAGTATAATTTCCAGTGCGATAATCGCGCAGCAGTGCCCCCAAAAGCACAATTTGACCGTAAAGATCTGTTAACAAGCGTCCTTTGCGTACCGCAGCCTGGATCCAATCGCGTTTTCCATTCCCGGTAAACTTGGAATCAGTTTGCTTCGTTGATGAAGTCATCTGTAACAATTCCGAAAAAAAGTCTTTCTTTTCCAGCCGATTTTCTTTTTTGAAGACGAACAAGCCTTTGCTGTACAGGTATCACAGGAATTGATTTTTTCAATTTTTTTTATCGTCTCCCCTTGAATTTGCATTGTAAATCCACAATTATTCTCTTATAGTACTCCATCGAACCTAATCGTTTTACTATCTTGAAAAACTGTCCGTTATGGCAGGATCTGTTGTAAGGCTTTTGTGTACAAAAAGGAGTATTCAGATGTCTGGCAAAAAAGAAAAACCTATGTATACGCTTCGCCGGGGCAGCGACGTACCGGCAAACGCAACCCCCTTGCCCGATTATCCCCGTTTTGAAAATCGTCCAGAATATGCCCAATGGGGCTTCTTATGGATCAATTCCGATCACATCTGGAACGGAACTCCGGAACTGTTTGACAAAATGGTTCAAACCTATGCCGACGCCGGCATTACCCATATTATGACTTTCGGTGACATCCATTTCCGCTGGAATTACCGAAGATATTTTCAAAGGACTAATGCGGCGCTGGCACAAGTTGTCCGGGCGGCTCATGAGCGCGGGCTTCGCGTGGTAGAACACCACTCCTGTGACCTGTTCACCAGCCGTGGCACTGAAGAAGAACGTCGTGCCATGCTTCAACAACCGCCGGAAAAACCATTCTGGCCGCAGTTTGCCGAAGATTATCAACTGGACAGCACTGTTGATGGCATTCCTCTTGCCGATATGATCCAATACAGCGGACGGACTGGAGAACCGCTATTCAGCTTTTATCATGCTTATGCGATGTGCCCCAATAATCCCCATTTTCGGAAAAGTTATTTTGCCTACCTCGAGAGTTTATATGCACTCGGCATTGACGGCATTATGACTGATGACGTCGAATTTTTTGATGATGATTGCTGTGCCTGCGTCCATTGTCGAAATAAATTCAAAGCAGAAACGGGGATGGAACTTCCGGAAACAGGCGATACTGCTGGATGGAATCATTTCTTGAATGATGTGGAGTCTGTACGCTATCTGGCCTGGAAACGTTTCCGCTATCAAAGCTGCCTTGACTTCCACAAGGCTGTTGTCCGCCATTATCAGTCCTTGAACCTGAAAATGCTCCGCCCCAATTATATTGCTACTGCAATCAGCTGGGCAAATCCCTGGGCATATGTCTTCGACGATCTTCCGGAATTGGATTGGGGCTTTCAAGAAGCATTCGGCGGGGGCATGCGTTACTCATATCCGGAGTATACCTTTGAAGCCCGCCATCGGAGTGCAATTTGCCGCCACTACAAAATCCCGGCGATGAGTCTGCATTATCCGGCAACAGAAAACAACCGTCTCTTTGCATGGGGGCTCTCCCTTTACAATAACCATAAATTTTTAAGTGGAGGTAAAGAGCTGCCGATTGAACCGGAAGGCCGTCTCCGCGCCTTTGAAAAAGCGCATTTTTCGTTTCTAAATGGTATGTCTTCCCATGCAAAATTTGCAATTTGGGACAGCACTGCCAATCGAGAGCTTGACGGGAACTACAATACGCATGGATCCCGCATCATGTGCGGACTTGCCCAGTGCGCCATTCACGGCAATATTCCCATTGACGTCGTGCAACTTCCAGATGCCGCCATTCTAAGCAACTATCGGCTGATCGCAGTCCCGGAAACCATATTTCTTTCAGATGCAGAGCTCATTGCGATAGGCAACTACTTGAATACGGGCGGTACCGTACTTATGACAACGAACTCCGGATCCCGCAATACAGATACGTTCGGATATCGTTCCTGGGCAACGATTGCCTCGCTATTGAACCTTTCCGAAGTTCCAGATCTAAACATTCAGACCGTCCAGAAAATTCCGGCAGGAAAAGGAAAACTGATCCTGGCTCCTTACGAAGAATTTCTGGCGCCATCAACCGAACGCTGTATGGCATGGCAGAGGGATAAAAATGGAGTTTCAATTCGCATTTCAGAGGAAAAATTCCATTTACTGACTCCATCAGAACACCAACGGCGCAGTGAAGTTGCAGCCCAACTTGAAGCTCTCGTCGACGATGGTCTGGAGCGCATTGAATGCCCGGATGCGCCCTTGGATTTGCTGTTCAGCGCCTATTTTAACGATAATCAGGCAGTGTTGCACATCCTCAACGCGGTTGGTACGATGGAAAAAATGGCCGGTTATGATGATTTCGGGTACGATGACCCGGTACCATTTGTGCCGATCGACAAGAAGCTGGAACTGCGTTTGTCGCTTCCTGGTAAACTGGCAAATCACCCCGAATGGAAGGCAACGCTTTTCCGACTGGATCATGAAGGTTTATCTCTGAAAACGAAGCAGGAAGGAAGCGTTCTACGCCTGACCATTCCCAGCGGCATTATACAAAATTACGCGCTGGTTGAAATCACTCGTTAAGTTTTTTTCCATCGAATCAGCTACTTGAAAAAGACTTCACGTGGCATATCATATATAGTAACGGGCCCGTCCCTGCCAACAGGAGGCGGCTCCGTTGCTTTTTGAAACAAATACTGGGGTCGTCCCGATCCCGAAAATAAACAGGTAAAGAAATTTTTCCATGAATACCAGCAAATGTCTTCTGGACAGCATCATTCCGCGTCCATGTATGATTACCCCGGAGGATTCGCAACTTCTTCTGACAAGCCTCACCGCGATCTGTTGTGAAAAAACGCTTCAAAAAATCGGACAGAGTCTATCTGAAAGACTGGCACAATACGGGCTGAATCTTCCCTGTACCCATCAGTCAGCCGGTTGTACCATCCGACTTCAGATAGATCAAACGCAACCAGAAGAAACCTGGCGAATGAAGGTGAATGCAAGCGGTATTTTGTTAACCGGCGGAGATGCGGCAGGAATTTTTTATGGAACGGAGGCATTAACGCAAATCTTGTGTGTTTGCAGCTGTAACGGCTGGGATAACGATGCAATTCCCTATGGGGAAATTGAAGATTATCCCCGTTATCGCTGGCGCGGCTTCATGTTAGACAGTGCAAGACATTTTCAACCTGTGGAACAAATTGTCCATCTGCTGAAAATTTTCGGAAAACATCGCATCAACGTTTTTCACTGGCATTTGATCGATCATCAAGGCTTCCGTACCCCATCGAAAATCGCGCCAGCATTAAATTCCATCCGTCGAATCAGTCCCGGGCACTATTCTGAGGAAGACATTGCGGCAGTTCGTCAAGCAGCAGCGGAAAACTTTATTACCATCGTACCGGAAATTGAAATGCCCGGGCATTGTGGAGGACTTCTGGACTTATTCCCGCAATATGCCTGTACTCCCACAGGAGCTTCTGCTGCTGAAGTTTGCATAGGAAAACCAGAGGCACGGCAATTTTTCAAAGCATTGATTACGGAGTTTGCTGCACTTTTTCCAGACAGCCCGATTATTCACCTGGGCGGCGATGAAGCCAGCACTCTGCGCTGGCAAAATTGTCCGGATTGCCAAAAGGCCATGCAGAAAAAAAACTTCACCGACTTGCGCCAGCTTGAAGCAGATTTCATGACGGAAATGGCCAGTCATGTCATTTCTCTGGGGCGCCGGCCTATGACCTGGTTTACAGAGCAACCTTTACCGGATGAAGTCATTACGCAATGCTGGAGCACCGATGAAAGTGTTGGTGCGATGGTAAATTGCGGAGGAGAATATGTCTACTCTTTAAGCAAACATTGCTATTTTGACTACCCGGCTACTGCGGCTGAGCCGTTATTTGAGTGGACCGCATCGTTGCCTGAACTTGCTGTTTATGATGCACACCCCTGTATTGCCTGGAAAGCGGCCTTGGCAAATCGTCTTCTGGGCATTGAAGCATGCATGTGGACGGAAGCAATCCCACCATGGCGTACATTCAGTAAAATTGTCCCGCGTCTGCAGGCATGGGCAGAAAATGCCTGGTCTCAAGCGAAACAAAAAGAATTTCATGATTTCAGCCGCCGCAAAGAACTTCTGACTGCGTGTGGATACAATTTCGGGTAAAACTAATTTTGCAACGGAAAGGAAAATTTTGCTCCAAAATTTTCCTTTCGCCGCCTTCCCAACGGAAAGCTGAGTTTTCCCTGGGATCCCG
>CALGPR010000469.1 GCA_937960425.1 uncultured Lentisphaeria bacterium | reverse complement strand
CCGTGGAAGCGTGTGAATCATCTGTCAAAAGATTTTCTCGGTCTGTTAGACGATCTTGGTGAACACTTGAAAATTTACAGCAATCTGGACTTTCCGGATGTTGATTTGACAGTAAAAGATAACGCCTATGTTGCGGAGTTCGCAATTCCCGGGTTCAAACAGGATGAAATCGATGTTGAAGTTGTCGGGGACTTCCTTACAGTATCTGCGCAGCGTGCGTCCGAAGAATTAAAAGATGACGAACGCTATATCTTCCGAAGCCGTCCTTACGGTAAATATGAAGAATCAATCAAGCTGCCGGGACGTGTCAAACCGACCGAAGTAACTGCAAAGTACGTCAACGGGATTCTGACTGTAACACTTCCGAAACAGGAAGTCGAGCAACCGACCAGTATCAAAGTGAACCTGTAATATTGCCATTCTGAAAATGGAGGATAAAATTATGAGTGAAGAAATGAAAAGCCCGGAAACCGAAGTGAAACCCATGGAATACGTGGATGTGGTTCCGACTGCCGATATTATTGAAGAAAAAAACGGCGTCCGAGTTGTTGTCGACCTTCCCGGTGTTGATGCGTCCAATCTGGACATCGACATCAAAGATCGAATGATGAAAGTCTCTGGTACAAGTACAATGAGCAGAAATAACCGAGCAGTAAAATTCTGCCGTTCATTCCAGTTGTCCGATCAGATTGACATCAATGCAATTAAGGCAAAAATCTCTGACGGGGTACTGACGATCTCGCTGCCGAAATCCGAGTCAGCGAAGGTTCACAAAATCTCTGTCACCGGCGAATAAGCCCCTTCTCTTCGCACGTCTCCTGTAGAGACGTGCTTTCCAGTGCGGAATCGGCCAGGATCCCCCGCCTGATACGATTCCGCGCCTTTCATTCTTTTAAATATCGACCGCGTCGTTGCGGTAGTTCGCGCAAAAACGCGGTCGATATTTAAAAAACTATTCAAGGAGGGAATAATTATGAATATGGAAAAATTCACTAACCGTTCCAAAGAAGCGCTGGTTGCGGCGCAGAACCTCGCAATCGAAAATCATAACACCGAGTTAACTCCGTTACATGTGCTGTCCAGTTTGATCAACCAGACGGATGGCCTGGTCGGTTCGATTTTAACCCGGATGAACTGCAACAAAAGCCTTTTAAATGCTGACGTCGCCCGTGCCATTGATACACTGCCAAAAGTCAGCGGCGGGAATCAGGAACTGTACCAATCTCGTGGGTTCAGTGAACTGTTGCTTCAGTCCAACCAGGAAGCCGAAGAAATGCACGACGAATACATCAGCGTCGAACATATTTTCCTTGCCCTGACGGAAAAAGGTGGCGAAGCACAAAAAATCCTGGCAAAATACAAAATTGACAAAGAAGCGATCAAACGGATGCTTGTAACCATCCGCGGCAATCAGCGCGTAACCAGCGCCGATCCGGAAAGCACCTTTGAAGCATTGGAAAAATACGGACGGGACATGACCGTTCTGGCGGCTCAGGATAAACTTGACCCCGTTATCGGCCGTGATGAAGAAATCCGGCGCGTGATCCAGATTTTGTCTCGCCGCACGAAAAACAATCCGGTTTTGATTGGAGAACCCGGTGTTGGGAAAACCGCTATTGTGGAAGGTCTTGCCCGTCGAATTATCCGTGGCGACGTCCCGGAAAGTTTGAAAAACAGGCGACTGATCGCATTGGATATGGGTGCTTTGATTGCCGGCGCGAAATACCGTGGCGAATTTGAAGAACGCCTGAAAGCGGTTTTAAAGGAAGTCACCAGTTCCAATGGAGAAATCATTCTCTTCATCGACGAACTGCACACTGTTGTTGGTGCAGGCGCCAGTGAAGGCTCTATGGATGCCGGTAACCTGTTGAAGCCATTGCTGGCTCGTGGTGAATTGCATTGTATCGGCGCGACAACGCTGGATGAATACCGTAAATATATCGAAAAGGATCCGGCATTGGAACGCCGTTTCCAGGCAGTACTTGTTGAGCCGCCATCGGTCGAGGATACGATCTCCATTCTGCGTGGGTTAAAGGAACGTTATGAAATCCACCACGGAGTCAAGATCCGTGACAGTGCTCTGGTGGCCGCCGCAGTATTGTCAGACAAGTACATTGCTGACCGTTTCCTCCCGGACAAGGCAATTGACCTTGTTGACGAAGCATCTGCTGCGTTACGCACAGAAATTGACAGCTCTCCGGAAGAAATTGACGAAATTGATCGCCGTACCATGCAACTGGAAATCGAAAGTGCCGGCTTGTCCAAGGAAAAAGATCCGGCTGCGGCTAAACGGCTGGAAGCAATCCAAAATGAACTTGCTGAACTCAAGAGCAAAGGCGCTGAGCTGAAAAGTCACTGGGAAGCCGAAAAAACGTCCATTGGGGAACTGCGGACCCTACGCGAAAGTCTTGAACTGGCAAAACAACAGCTGGAAAAAGCAGAACGTGATTACAATCTGGAAAAGGCAGCTGAGCTCCGCCATGGGACAATCCCCGGTTTGGAGCGCCAGATTGAAGATGCGGAGGCAAAATTGAAAGATGAAGGCGGCTCACGTCTTCTTAAAGAGGTTGTTGACGAAGAAGATATTGCCCAGATTGTCAGCCGCTGGACACACATTCCGGTAAGCAAACTGGTGCAGAGTGAAAAATTGAAACTGCTGGCTCTCGCAGATCATTTGCACATGCGGGTAATCGGCCAAGATGAAGCGGTGTCTGCGGTGGCAGATGCTGTCCTTCGCGCTCGTTCCGGACTGAAGGATCCCAAACGTCCAATTGCGTCGTTTATCTTCCTCGGGCCTACTGGCGTTGGTAAAACTGAATTGGCACGTGCTCTTGCAGAGGAACTTTTTGACGATGAACGTGCCATGGTGCGAATTGATATGTCTGAATATATGGAAAAATTCAGCGTATCACGACTGGTCGGTGCGCCTCCCGGATACGTGGGCTACGAAGAAGGCGGTCAGTTGACCGAAGCAGTTCGCCGTCATCCGTACTCAGTAGTACTTTTTGACGAAATCGAAAAAGCGCATTACGACGTCTTCAATATTTTGTTACAGGTTCTTGAAGACGGGATTGTGACCGATTCGCAGGGCAGAACCGTCAGCTTCAAAAATACCATCATCATTATGACCAGCAACCTGGGCAGTGATTTAATCCTCCAGCATAAAGGGAATATGGATGAAGTTCAGGATCAGGTTGTGGAAGAACTCCGGCGCCATTTCCGGCCGGAATTTCTGAACCGCATTGATGAGACGCTGATTTTCCATGCGCTCAGCGAAAACGATTTGATCAAGATTGTTGATATTCAACTTGAACATTTCCGGGAACGTCTGGCGGACCGGGAAATTGGATTTGAAATCACAGATGATGCGAAACGACATCTCGCCAAAGTTGGTTATGATCCGGCATATGGAGCCCGTCCGTTGAAACGCACAATTGTGCGGGAAATTGAAACGCCGGTTTCACGGTTGTTAATCGCTGGAGATCTGGCAGAACATGGCACGTTGAAAGTGGAAATGGAAGGCGATCAGTTGAAATTTGACTGCATTGCACCAACTGAAGTAATTGGATAAGTAGAACTTTCCCTCCTATCTGTCGCCTCAGGCGACCCAGTAACAGCGGTTAACATGACCGCTTACCGGTGGGCGTTGATTTTTCATTTGCCCACCGGTTTTTTTGTGCTATATTGGGTTTCTAACATAGTAAAAGGAGCAACAAATCATGAAAGACTTTCCGACCGATCTTATTCCATCCCCCTATCGATATCGAATACCAGAAACTCCGGAAGAATATCATATTGCCTACGAACTTGCTGCGGAAATCTGGCCATATGCCTACGATAAAATTCTTACTGCCGAGCAGATTTCCTATATGTTAGACTGGATGTACAGCTCCGACGCTTTGCAGAAGGAAACAGAAGAAGGCTGTCGTTTCTGCCTTCTTTATGAAAACGATACGCCAATCGGTTTCTGCCAGATCGGCCCCGGCAAGCCGGGAGAACTGAAATTACACAAGTTGTATCTGAAAGTTGATCATCATGGCAAAGGCCTTGGATCCATGATGCTTCAGGAAGCAATTGCCTATGCAAAAAGTAAAAATGCCAAACGGATTTCCCTCAACGTCAATAAATACAATCAACGTGCACAGAAAGCTTATAAACGTAATGGCTTTGTCAACCATCATGCGGAATGCAATGATATCGGCAATAACTTCGTTATGGATGACTTTGTCTTTTCTTATGAACTTGCATGAACCGTGCAAAATACTCAATGCAAGCTGCATCAAAAGATAACTTTCTGGGTGCGAAATTGTTTTTTGTCCCCCTTCTTTGCTCTTATCGCAGAATAAAAAAGCCGTCATGTTGACGGCTTTTCTGATTTTCTTACCTGTCCCCTACTTTTTAAAAAATTCCAGGAAGCGGCTGAAGAAACCGGACGGTTGAACTTTTTTCCCATCGATAACCGGCAAAGGCATCTGGCCATTTAAAATACGCCGAGCATTACTTTCGGTCAATATTTCAGCAGTGTCATTTCCATAATGCTGCGCAACATAATCTCGCGCTTCCTGAAGACAACTGCCTCGGGAATGGCCGGCATTATGGGCATCACTGCCAAGCACATGGCAATACCCCATCGAGAATAATTTGTCCGCCATTCTCTTGGGGCCACCGCCAAAAAATCCGAGAAAACTTCCTGCGTTGATTTGGAAATAAGCCCCCATATCAGCCAATTGCGTAAGTACTTTAAGCCTATCGGGGCCGAATAATCGTTCCGGGTGTGCAATCAACAATTTATAATTGCGATTCAAAAGCTGATCGCATTGAGAAATCAGTGTATTTGCACTGATGTATGGAGTCACAAAATCCACAAGAACAAACTTGCTGCTGCCGATACATTGACATTCTTCCTGGTCATTCAATCTGCTGAAGTCATACTCCATTCCCAGGTAAAGAGTAATTCCCAGCAATTGCGCTTCACTCTTCATTGTTTGAAAAGCATTCTGGATATTCTGCTCTTGAGAAAGGGAAAAGTGGCTGGTAGCAACTATTTCCTTCACTCCTTTCGCCGCTGCCTGCTTTAACATGTCGCGGCTTTCTTCCAAAGTCTGGGGGCCATCGTCAACCCCGGGCAAAATATGGCAATGTATGTCAATCATTTTAAATTCTGTCTTGCTCCTGATCCGGCAACGGGAAATTCGGCAGCCGGCCGCTCACGTTAAGACTTTCCTCCCATTCAAGTTGAGGGATACCTATTAATCAGAATAATATATTTCTAAAATCCGAATCTTACAACCTTTACCAGTAAAAAAAGAATCATGGAATGACTTCTAAGCATTTTCTCCGCACAACACAATTGATCAAAAGTTTTCGTTGAGAGAACCGAAATCCGGAAAAACTGTCAGAAAGAAAATAAATTTTCCTTTTTCAGCTTTATTTATTGTAATTCTGCTCGGCACAAGTATACTTCTTCAAGAGGGAATTTGCCCAGGAATCCTTCTATGCACGAGAGAAAGGACACAACAGTAATATGAGTGAATCAGAAGACATCCTCAAAGAGCTGGTTTACCGCGGTATTGAATCTGACGTACTGGATTACAAGTCAGCAATGAATTTTAATACGATTCCTCGTTCCGCGAAAGCAAAATTTGCACGTCACTGTCTGGCTCTTGCCAATACCCGTGGCGGGCATATCGTCGTCGGCGTCAGCGAAGATCAATCCGGCCATCCATCGGTTTATACCGGCTTGACAGAAGAAGAAAGCAGGTCTTTTGATCCTTCTGTCGTTGGCCCATTCGTTAACCGCTACGCTGATCCGGCTATTGATTTCACCATCGACCGACCAATTATCGATGGGAAACGATATGCCATTTTCACGATTCGCCCTTTTGACACGCTTCCGCATGTATGTTCAGGAGGAATCGAAGACAGCCTGCAATTAGGAATCTTCTATATCCGAACCGTTGACGCCTCCAGCCGACCGGCATATCGAGCCAGTGAAATTCACGGTCTGATTCAGCGGGCGCTGCGCAATCAACGGGAATCACTGGCACGCATGTTGCGGGGGATTCTCTACGAACGTGACGAAAATACCCTTGACGATTCAGCAAAATTCCATGAAGAAGAATTGCACAGCAGGAATTTTTTTGTGCAACGCAAAGGAGATCGGCACGGCAACGACGTTTTGCTTGGCATACAAATCCGTCCAGAAGAGTATATGCTGTCAAAACATTCACTCTCTGAGATCAGGAGAGGAACCGACAGCGCGCTGGAAAACCTTGAATACAGTGCTCCAGATTTTGACTGTACGCCATTACGTAAAGAAGCCTATTTCACCAACACCTCGCTGCGGACGATGCCGGAAAAAACACGACTGATGTGGCAGATTTATCAAAGTGGGCAAATTGTGTTTTACAGTTACCCGCCATTAACGGGAAAAGCTATCTGTTTTGACTCCATTCCATTGCAAATTCACAATCTGCTTTTCTTTGCCGGACAATATTATGTTGCGTTGAAACAGGAAAAAGTGCAGCTGCATCTTGACCTTTTCCTGGAAAATACCGAAGGCAAACACCTGATGTCTACCGATTCCCATATTCAGAAAATCTTATACAACAACAGCAACACTCGTGAATGCAGAATTGACAGTATTCATTTGCATCTGTTTGAACCCGTCTGCACAATTGTGGAAAAGTACCGCTCGCTGGCGGCGCAACTTACCCGCGAAATCGCCGAAAGATTCAATATCCGTGATGCACAAATCATTGAAAATGAAGTGCTGTCTCACTGGGAATAATCATTAAATTACCATTTCACAGTAAAGATGACTCGCATTCGATGAACGACTTTCCCACGCTCGGCCACTGGCACAATCACTGCTTTTTCTTTCAAGACAGCACCTACCCTTGTTCCGCCCAGTGAAGGATGTAACGCGGGATAACAACCATTCAGCACAGTCAAATCGTGCAGCAACTCTTCCCGTGACAGACGATACAAAAAGAGTTCAAAACGACAGGAACTATTGCATTGATGATTTTCAGCATCCATCATCCGCAACGCAATGCGCCCGCCGGGAATCGGAGGAGCTTCAACACCATGAACACGGCTGCCTCGTTTCAGCTGAACATCTATCGGTAAATTCAATTCCCCAGCTAACCGCAATGCTAAAGCTTGTTCCAATTCTGCCATCGTCACATCGGGATTTTGCCGCAATGGCGGAACTTTTCCTGCCAATCTTTGCGCATCGGCTTGAGTAAACGTCGAGTGCAAAGGATCAAAAACAACACTAAGCACCACGCGAAACTGTAAAACCGGCATACCAAAGCGTTCCCCATGGCGAATGGTTGTCGCACCCGCCTCCTGAATAACCGCAATATGTACCTTGGAACCGCCGGAAAGCGTTTGCTCCCAACCATTCCAGGGAAGTGATGCACGAAGCTGATCAAGAAAGGAAAAAATAGCGGCCTCATTGTCAGAATTTCCCCGAAACTCCACTTGACAGGAAACTTGCCCTGAAATCCTGCTGCATGTACACTCTAATAACCGCAATGCAAGAGTATCATAATATTCACTCTGAATCCGGGGGGTGATTTCCGGTAAAGCAGATAACTCTCCAGCAAATCGACTATTGAACGCTTCACACAAAGCAGCCATTGCCACCTGCAACCGAAAAGACGTTAACGCTTGACCTATAGCAGCTGAGTCGATTAACTCCGGGCAGTCCGTTCCGTCGGTATTGCCCGGCCAGGAAGATCTGGTCAAATCGACAGCCACTTCCAGGCAGAATGTGCCGGTAATTTCACCATTTTCATCATGATTCTGAAACTGTATTTCCAGTTCTTGGTCCAGAGCAATAGACGATACAACAATTCCATTGGTTAAAGTCACATTGCGGCCGACACATTCCAGAGCAAATTTCGTCAACGCAAATGGAAATCCTGCTGCATCATTGCTGCGGGCAGTAATATCAAAGAAGAAGGTTATTTTTCCACGATGTTCTTCCTGCTGAGATTTTCCGCCGCGAAGCGTGACTCCCGTCCCCTTCCCTTTTACCGGCATAATTGGACTGAGTGGTAAATTGTCCACATCCCATTTTTCCTTGAGATAAGCGAATACTCCCGCATAAACAGCTTCTGTCGAAAGCGATTCGACCTCAGCGGACAAAGCCGTACTTCCCAACTCTTGAACATATTGAATTTCATCAGACATAATACGCCCTTCCTGCTATTGTTTTTCCCGGCACACATGGTAAAGGCGAACCGTCAACTGAATTATAGTAATTCATTGATGATAGAAGTTTTACAGTATCCAGCCATGAATCGTATTTCCTCTGGAGAAAACTTCTTATCAGCGGAATTGATGAGCAATAAAAAGAAGAAGGCTGAACAATACGTCCAGCCTTCTTCTTTCAATCTTACTCGCCGATAGTCAGGAAGATATTGGGAGGATTGTCGGGATCCAGCGCTGCTGCCTCTAACTTGTCAAAAGCAATCCGAGTCGCCCACCCCGGCCCGAAAATAGAAAGTTTTTTCACCAGATAATAGTCATTTTCCTTCTGGACGGAGTTAATCTCCATCGTTCGCTCGGGAGTTTTAAATTCCGTTTCTCCCTTGGGAAACCATTCGGCTTTTAAGGGATAATAATATTCTTTGCTGACATAAGCCTTCACCCATTCCCCAGTCGTTTCTGACTGGAACAGCAAAACCCGGCAGCTCACAGTCATTACCGACTCCGGCTCAAACTCCCGGTCAAACCGCCAATACAAAAAACTTAATGTCAGATCGTCCGGACGCATTCCGAACTCTGCAAGTTTCGAGTCAGGATACCCGGTATCATTCATCGGAGTAACCGTGCTGCCATCCCGTCCGGCAGCATACGTTTGCCCGATAAAGTACCCTTCCTGTCCATCAAGCACCAACTGGGCCATCGTCCTCTCAGGGTTAAACATGATGTTCAATTCAATTTTGGCTGTCTCTGCATCTCTGCCACGGCGCATGTGACGCGCTTCTCCTGACAATTTACCGTAACTGAGTTGCGGCAACGGACGGCGAACCCGCTTGACAAATTGCTCCGCAGTCAATTCTTCTTCCACTCCGGAAACACTTTGCGGCAATACACAGACTATGCCGAAAAACAAAAGCACACACAACCACCATTTGAGAAGACGATTCATAATTATTCTCCTGTGTTTGGAAAAACCACCCGCAATGCCTCGTCAATATTTCCAACTGGATGGAAATGCAGCTTGGCCCGTAATTCTTCCGGAATGTCTTCCAGATCTTTGGTATTCTCCCGGGGCAACAGAATATCCTGCACCCCGGCACGCAAGGCACCGATCACCTTTTCCTTAATTCCGCCGACTGCGGTAATACGCCCGCGCAACGTAATTTCACCAGTCATGGAAAGTGAAGGCCGCACTTTTTTTCCCGTCATCAACGAATACAAAGCGGAAAAGATTGTAATGCCCGCAGACGGTCCGTCTTTTGGCGTTGCGCCATCCGGAACATGAATATGAAAATCATGTGTATCAAACAACTCCGGATTAATCCCCAGGCGAGTGGAAGAACCGCGCAAACAACTCATGGCCGCTTCTGCACTTTCTTTCATGACATTACCAAGGGATCCCGTCAGCTTCAGCTGGCCCTTCCCTGGCATCATGACCGATTCAACGGTCAACACGGTCCCGCCGACACTGGTCCAAGCCATCCCGGTTGCGCAACCGACCCCGGGATCCCGGTCTGCTTCATCCTGCAAAAACTTGCGATGCCCGAGCAATTCCCGAACTGTCGCCGGTTGAACTTTAAGTTTTTCCTCTGTCGATAGTTCACCACTGACAACTTTGCGTGCAAGGCGCCGAAAAACCTGACCAATTGTTCGTTCAAGCTGCCGAACCCCGGCTTCCCGCGTATAGTAATCAATGATTTCATCAATCGCACCCGCAGTAAACAAAACCTGTCCTTTTTTAAACCCATTGGCTTCCATTTGCCGGGGAACGAGGTATTTTTTTGCGATTTGCTTCTTTTCATAAGAAGTATACCCGGAAAGGCGAATTACTTCCATACGATCCTGCAGCGCTGCGGGAATGTCTTCCAGCACATTTGCCGTAGCGATGAAAAAAACCTTGCTCAAGTCATAATCCAATTCCAGGTAGTGGTCATTGAAAGCTTTATTCTGTTCTGGATCGAGGACTTCCAACAATGCAGAGGCAGGATCGCCACGAAAATCATTACCGAGTTTGTCGATCTCATCCAACATGAAAACCGGATTAACCGTACCTACTTTCTTCATATTCTGAATAATCCGCCCCGGCATTGCGCCGATATAGGTACGCCGATGTCCCCGGATTTCCGCTTCATCTCTCACTCCGCCGAGCGCGACTCGAATGTACTTCCGATTCATCGCTCTGGCGATGGAGCGGCCAAGCGAAGTTTTCCCTACGCCCGGAGGCCCAACTAAGCACAGAATCGGGGCTTTCCGGTCATTCTTCAACTGCAAAACAGCCAGAAACTCCAAAATTCGAGACTTCACTTCTTCAAGCCCGTAGTGGTCTTCGTTCAAAACTTTTTCTGCCCGAACGCCGTCAAGGCATTCTTCCGAACATTCCGTCCACGGTACAGACAAAAGCCAGTCCATATAGTTATAAGAGACATGATATTCAGGAGCAGCCTGCGGAATCATGACAATCCTGCCGAGCTCTTTTTCAACAACCTTGCGAACTTCATCGGGATAATTTCCCTCATTCAAACGACGTTCAAACTCGATAACATCGGGATTACGGTTATCTTCACCGAGCTCTGCCTGGATCTGTGCGAGTTGTTCACGCAGAAAAAATTCTTTCTGCGATTGTCCTACTGCCTGTTGCACCTGACTTTGAATCCGGGAACTGAGTTGCGATAATTCTACTTCCCGATTGAGGAGAATCAACAGCAAATCCAATCGTCTGCTCAGCGACGGAATGGACAATAAAGCCAGCTTTTCGATATAACGTATTGGCATTGAATCAGCAATCAGATCGACAATACGAGTCGGGTCATCCACATTGCTGATCGCCAATTTCAATTCATCCGGAAAGTTGGGTAATAAGCCAATAAGCTCCTGAAATCGCGCAATTGCAATTCGTACTTTTGCTTTTACCTCTTTCGGAATCGAACTTTCTTCCGGGAGATCTTCAAAAAGCGCATGCGGAACGTCGTCCAACTCGCTGAATACCTCAATCAGTCCGACTCGCTTCACGGCACGGAATAATACCCGCATTGAGCCATCCGGAAAATTCAGGACCTTTACAATTCTGGCCACCACTCCCACTGAGGTCACTTCACCAGCATCGATCTTCACCGTTCCCAAACGGATATCCAACCCGTCCTCAGCAGGCAATCCATTGGATTCTACCAGATTAAAAATCGCTACCATTCTATCCCCGGCAAGGGCCGCCTGAATCACAGCAATATCGCTTGCCTCGTCAATCATAATCGGAGAAAGAATATGAGGCATTAATACCTGATGCTGAATCAGCAGCAACGGGGCATCATGCTTGAAATCAACCTTGTTTTCCGGCAGGATATAATTTTCCTGTCGAACGGTCAATGAAATTTTTTTCTCTTCAGACATAAATCCTCCAATCAGCCGGCACTGCCGGTTGTATATGGTTCATCGGCGAAATTCTGCTCTAAATCAAGGACATTATTGATCGATAGTACTTCCCCTGCCAAATAGAGAGAACCGGTGACAACCTTGCGGGATGCTCCTGCAAGCATCTGTAACGCAGTGGCAACATCCGGCGCGGTGCGGCAGGGAATTTCCGGATGGCGCCGGTTCATATACGCCGTTAATTCTTCCGGTGGTCGCCATTTCCGGAAATTGCACCGCAAAGGAACAAATACAAATTCAGAAGCAGATTCTATAATAATTTCCAACTCTTCAGGCACTTCTTTATCAGCAAATCCGCCGAATATAAATGCTGATTTATCTTTCCCGAAAAGTTCCCGGAGCGTCTCCCGTAACGCAATCATCCCATCGGGATTGTGCCCTCCGTCAACCCAAACTCCGTTTGTTAAACATTGACAACGAGCAGGCCAACTTGTTCGATTTAAACCGTGCAAGGCTTCCGGTAAAGAAAAATCGTATTCTCCGGCCAAATATTTTAACAAAGGGAATACCGCCCGAAAATTACGACGTTGCATCGGCCCTGCCAAGCTCAATTCTACCGGATATTTTTCACAAATAAAATTCTGAACAGGGAGTCCGGACGGCAAAAATTTCACCGAAAAATTTTTTACCTCTTCGGCTGGAGTATACAACGGAGACTGGCATTCTACGGCTCTTTTTTCGATAACAGCCAGAGCTTCAGGCGGCATTACTCCAGTAAAAACCGGTTTACCCTGTTTTATGATTCCAGCTTTTTCAAACGCAATTTTTTCAATCGTGTCGCCGAGATATTGTTGATGATCCAGTGCAATATTGGTAATTAGTGCAGCGATTGGTTCCACTACATTGGTTGCGTCAAAACGTCCTCCCATCCCCGTTTCCCAGATTACAAAGTCAACGTGATGAC
>CALGPR010000468.1 GCA_937960425.1 uncultured Lentisphaeria bacterium | reverse complement strand
GTACCGTGGTGGATACCCGCAGTCAACGGGATGGGATTAGCCGTTTTTTTTGCTCCGGAAGATGCCGTAGAGTTGGATCCTGCGGTTTTGCAAAGTCGAGAAGAAGGCTATGAGTATGTACTGGATGTTACGGATCAGGTCAATTACATTGAAATGGGGCCTGATGACCGTGTGGAAAAGACACTTCCCAATGTATTTTCCTTCCAGAATTTTTACCCATCCCGTTACGGGAATTATCCCCTTGTCGTAAAGAATATTGAGTTGGTTTATATTTCTGAGGCGGAAATTGAAAAACTTGGCGAACTTGATTTGGAAAAATTTGTACCGGCAGCTCCTGCGGCGACTTTGAGCGGGGAAGGGTTCCAGTTAAATATTTCTCCTGGTGGCGGGATGACTCTTAATGTCGATGGCAAAGAGGCTTTCCTGCAATCCCGTTACAGTTACCCTGCTGAACCAGTAATGGGATTTTATACGTTGACGGTCGCTGAGCCGGAAGCCGATTCCGGGATTACAGTCAATGTATCTGGTCAGACAGATCAAACTGAGGCTCAGGTAAAAATGGTTGCCCCGCAGTATACTTTGACGCGGAATCTGGCTGTGAATGGACACCGTATTGAAGTTCGTGATACGTTGGAAAATACTTCCGAAGAAGATTTGGGACTGGCATGGTCGCAGGATCTTGGTTTTACCAAGCGCCCGGATGAAGGATTCCGACTTGCCGGTCAGCCCGATGTAACGTTGGTCCCGGCTCTCGGTTCTCGTAATCCTACTTTATTTGCCCAGTCTGATGGTTGTTCAGTCGGTCTGGTGGCTGAAGATACCGTCAGCCGTTGCCAACTTGAATTGGCTGCTGCACGCAATATTTTGTCCATGAAATCAAACGGAATGGGGATTCCTGCGGGAAAAAGTGTAACTCTTGACTGGGCGATTTATCCCTCGAATGGCGGCGGATATTATGATTTTATCAATTGTTTGCGCGAAGATTGGCAGGTGAATACGACAATTCCGGGGCCTTATGCAATCCGGGCGGCGGTTATTCCGGGGTTGAACTGCAAAATTGGTTCGGTGATTCCCTGGTATGATTATGCGGAAGGCGCAGGGTTAACCCGGGAAGAATACCTTGCTGAAGTTCAGCCAAAAATTGCGGAACTCCGCAAAGCACTCCCTGGCGTGAAACTGATGGGATTGGTTGAAACCAATCTGGTCAATTTCGATGCGAGCAGTGTACCGTGGGGCTATGAGCTGCCTCTGACCTATGCAGACCGTAAAAATCCCAAAACCAAATATGCGCAGTTCCTTTCTCCGGAACTGACGGCAAAACTGGATGAATCCACTCCTTATCGCGATTCACTGATGCGTGATAAAGATGGCAATGCCATGATTGATACATGGTACGTCTATAAGCCGATTCCTTTTATCAATTTGATGGTTCAACCCGAGCGAGGGAATCACCGTTATGAGGTGATGATGGAAAATGTTGATTTCCTAATGGACACGGCTGGATTTGATGGCGTGTATTTTGATCAGTTTCAGCCCTGGCTTCACGATGGATTCAGTGAAAATCGCTGGGATGGTGTTACTGTTGAATTGGATCCTACAGGAAAAATTGCCCGGAAACGCTACAGTTACGCGATTACCGGAGCGACCGGCCGTGCAGATATTCTGCGAAAGGTCACGGATCGCGGGGGGGTAGTGGTTATTAATGGGCATCCTTCTTCGCGTGAAGAGCAGAATACCGGAGTCATCAGTTTCCAGGAAATGGAAAATGATGTTCTCGATCTGCCCGGGTACGTGGGGCATAAGCCGCCGGAACTTTCCTGGCAGGTTTCCGGACATCTGGCAACTCCGATTATCCTTGGTATTCGAACAGAAGGTTATGCGGATATTAATGGTGTTGACCGACGTGCGGAGATGATGACGAAAGCGATTATTACCGCGTTGCGAAATGGCTTGCTTTATTATTATTATGGGACGGATCAACCACTGGAGGGAGAATTAGGCGGAAGCTATGAAATTGGTAACCATATGTTCCCATTTACTCCAGTAAAACTTGGGGAAGGGGTGCTTGTCGGTAAAGAGCGGACTGTCGGTGCGATTTCCGGGAGCTACCTGGTTGACGGTTCTGAAGAGCCGAAGGTGTATCTCTTTGACCGCCAGGGAAGGCCGAAGGCAGTGACTTCTGAAAACGTTGCCATTTCCGGAAATTCCGAAAACTGGACGGTTGACATTAAATTGGACGATTGGAGTGAAGTGTTCGTCATTGAAATCGTTGAATAAAAATAATTCATCTGTACGATCTCCACTTCACTGGCATAAGAATGCCACCGAAGGAACCGGTGGCAGAAAAAGGAGCAAGGTTTGCTCCTTTTTTTTACATATTTTTTTACATGAAGGGAAGGATTTACCCTCGAGCAATGGGGGAGTGGAGGATGGCAGGAGGCTTTTTTCTGAAACAAGTGCTTTTCTGGCACACAATTGGCATACTGGCTTGATTTGTTGTTAAGAAAGGAATACTTTGAATAAAAAACAAGATCAGGACTTTTTTCGGGAAAGAGCCACTTGGTGTATTTTTCTGCAAAATGCTGAAATGAGCATTGTAATCGGAACCGAAGTTCCCAATAAAACAGATCACTCGAACCCAAACAGTAGATAAGAATTTTAACAAAAGATAATCCTTATGAATGATAAGATCAATCAATTGACACATCCGCTGATCCGACATAAAATTTCTCTTTTGCGGAGTCAGGATACTTCCTGTAAAATTTTTCGGGACCTTATTCATGAGATTGCGACATTGATGTGTTTTGAAGCAACCCGGAATTTGGAGTTGGCTGAAAAGGTTGTCCAAACTCCTCTTGAAATTACACATGGACATTTTCTGCTTCGCCCAATTACATTGGTTCCAGTTTTGCGTGCAGGGCTTGGTATGGTTGAAGCATTTTCAGAACTGATTCCTTCCGCCAGAATCGGGCATATCGGCCTCTATAGAGACCATGCAACGCTGACTCCGGTGGAATATTATTGCAAGTTGCCTTCGGATGTAGGAGAAAGTGATGTCTTTGTGCTGGATCCGATGTTGGCAACTGGAGGCAGTGCTGCAGCCGCTGTTGATTTTATCAAAAAGCGAGGCGCAAAGAGAATATCTTTTCTTTGCATTATTGCGTCTCCGGAGGGGATTACAACGTTGCATGAAAAACATCCAGATGTTGAAATTTATTGTGGAGCAGTAGATCGGGAATTAAATTCCGAAGGATATATTTTGCCTGGGTTGGGCGATGCTGGAGATCGATTCTTCGGCACCCTGTAAGTGTTGGCTACTCGTTGTTGGCATCGCGTAGGGTACGCAATGAGGGACTGGAATTGCTTTTTGGGGCAATACGGTCTATATTGGGTGCAGGAAAAGAATGTTGCTGGTTGCATGGAGTTCTGTCTCATATGGAGCGAAAACAATGTAAGTGGCTGTTTGATGATGCAGATGAACAGTTGTTAAATGAGCTGGATTCTCTCTTTGCTTCTCCGGAATCCGATCAGTTGGTCAGTCCCCTGTTTGAAGAATGCTTTCATCCGCGCGGGATCAAGGAACTGGCAGCACCTGAAGCGTTGCGTATTGCCGTTGCTGTTTTTCGATTACTGCATTTTTCGCGACAGAATGAAACTGATGTGAAGATTCGTCTTGCAGCCCTTCAGGCACTTCATGACGAGTTAATTGCAGGCTTAAATGTTCCGATGCGCCGGAATACAGCCCGAGTCGTATTGCAAATTCTCAAGAATTTGGTTCGTGAAACAGGTAATCAGACCCGACGGATGATGTTAGCCCACGATTTACGAACAGCTTTGCAAGGGCGTCCTCGCTTTATTCGGACATTGCTGAAGCAATATCATCTTCTGGAAATGCCGGAAAATTGGAACCAGCTTTCTTTTGATTCCCATGTCCATGACATGAATACCAAAGGTCGCAAATCTCCATCGCATTTGGTGTTAAGTGCATGGGTAAAAGGGATTCGTCAACTTCAGGTGATCTATTATGATTTTGTCCCGCGAATGGCTGCTGAAGAGTTATTGCGTGCCGCAAAAATTCTGGATATTGATGTACGAATCGGGATTGAATTTCGTGCGGCATTTTATGAGCGATATGCAATTTTGATCTGGACTCCGAGTGGTTTTTCCGGTGCAGCAGATTTCCTGCAATTTCTTGACAGTCCGAAGGTAATGCGCTTTACTGAAAAGTGCCGTGAAGTTGTTGCGTTTCGCGAAAAACAGGTGCTGGAAACGTTGGATGAGTTTAATCAGAGTTCGCTTGAAAAACTGCAGAAGTGGAGTAAAACTGAAATTTCTCCCATTTCCAGGCAAGAGTTACTGGAATCAGTGCATTATGGCCAATTGACTCTATCGCATTTGGCAGAACTGCTCAGCGCACGGATTCAGGAACAGCTGAGAGCCGAGCTGACCCGGAATCCAGAAACTCTACAGCAACGTGCTGCATTGCAGATCGCTGAGGAGGCAACGCCTGAATTTATTCTGGGGCATTTTATCAATCAGGAACGTTTGACTCGTATGCCAGATCACTTGGAAGATTTGCCGGAGTTGAGCCTGTATTCCCCAGATGAATTGATTGAAGAATTGCGGAATATCTCAACCAGTTTTCATATGACATTGACTTTGTCCGGCTTGAAATTGTACGATGTTATTGAAATTCTTTTTCATTGCCGGGGAGGGATTTCCAGTTTGGAACTTTTCAATCTGAAAGATATGCTTCTTGAGCCACAGGATTCCGGAGAAGCCATCAATGCATTGCGCGAAGCATTAAACTCTGGAGATGTCATCAAACTGAAATATCTGGTCATGCAGGCTATTTCGGAGTTGGAAGCAGATGATTTGCCTGGAAAAGCTTTACGGATAAAGAAACTTCATGATGTCTTATGTCACCTTGTTGAATTTTGCGCCATGTACAGTCAGGTTCATCTCCTTGCCAGTATAGGGACAGATTCCTCAAGCCATTCGACTATTGTCAATGGTATGGGAATCGTAGTACTTGAATCACTGCCGAAGCACGTGCAACGAATGCTGCAAACTCCAGCTTATGCTGCCAGTCGTATTTCCGGAATTCATACTCACGTCTGCCGCATTCGGGAATACGACAGGGATTCGGAATCGCGGTGGAAAAGGCAGGGGGGATGGGGGCTGAAGCGTCGTTGTCGTGAGGAGTGGATTATGAAAGATGCGATAGAATCCATGAATACTCCTCAAGGAAATCTGGTTTTGCTCGGATGGTATGCACCGTCTGCGCTGAAAAGTTTTTGTAGCCAGCAAAATGCTTTGTCTTTTATGCAGGATTCTCCAAAAGCTTTCCCGGATGCACCGGAATGCCGAAACGCGAATGGAAATGATCGGGAATGTTATCCCGTTTTCCGTTATATGAACTCCAATTTGTTGTTATTGTTAAAAGTACTGATTGGTTTTATTCCGGCGTTTATTACCTTTTATTTTTGTGGAGAATGGTGGGTTTTGACCTGGTTTGGAGCAATAATCTGGCTGGGAGTAACAGGAATTCGTAATATATTCCAGGCGTTTTTAAGTGGCGGATTTTGCCGGAAAAAACAGTTGTTGCGCTGGAATGATTTCATTTCGTGGGGGAGGATTGCTGATTCCTTGATGTATACCGGTTTGTCCGTCCCTCTTCTGGAATATGGGGTTAAAACCTTGTTGCTGAGGAATACTTTGCAGGTGACTGTAGAAAGCTCTCCCTGGCTTGTTTTTCTGGGAATTGCATTGGTTAATGGTATTTATATTTATCTCCATAATATCTTCCGTGGTTTTTCTAAAGCCGTTGCATACGGGAATTTTTTCCGATCGGTTTTATCCGTGCCGTTAGCGTTGGTTTTTAACTGGATTTTGTACGGAATTTTGCTTACAGTCGGAATTGAAGCTGTGGTTATTGCTGCGATTTTGCAACAGTGGGCGGCAATTATTTCCAAACTGGCCTCTGATGCAATTGCTGCTTTTATTGAAGGGTTTGATGATCGAATCCATAATATTCAGGCGCGCATGAGGGATTATCGACAAAAATTGAGAAAAGTTTTTGAGTACTATGCAGATATGGAAGTAATGTTCCCAGATGAGGTGGTGCTGAAAAAACTTCGACAGCCGCGGAAAATGTTGGAGGAATTAAAAAGCCATAATCATGTAAAGTTATATCGTGAGGTGTTGGTCAATGCTCTGGATTTGCTTTATTTTTATTTGTACCAACCGCAGGCACGCTATGCATTAAAAAAGATCATTACAGGGTTAAATGAGGAGGAACGGAAAGTTTTTTT
>CALGPR010000467.1 GCA_937960425.1 uncultured Lentisphaeria bacterium | reverse complement strand
TTTTTTCAGCACCAGAATGCCAGGAAAAGATTACTATCTTTATCGCATCATGTCAAAAACAAAAATGGGGGAAGAAGAACGTGGCGGCGAGACTGTAGATGTTTACAATGCCGACTTCGATGCGATTGTCAGAATTTGGACCACTGACAGTATTCGAAAATATATGCCCAAAGGAAGCCAGTCCAAAACTCAAATCAACAAGTGGGGCGCCAATGTTGTCGCTTTCGTCATGGAAATCAGTTGGCCGGCAGAAGCACCTTATCGCAGTCGCGAAAAAAAGGTCTACTACTTTGAATACCAAAGGAGGCAGAAATGAAATTTTTCTTCTTTAATGCCAGAAAGAAACGCAAAATTCGCCTCTTTTCGCTGGTTGAATTAATGGTTTCCATGGCAGTTTTTGCCGTGCTGATTCTTTTAACAGTTCAATTTGCGACAAGTGCAAAATCACTTTGGATAGGTAGTGAAAAACGCTTTACGCTCTACGGAGATGCGCGAACAACGATGGATCTGATTGAAACATTGTTGCGCTCCTCAGCCGGGCCTGGGGATCGGGGTGCGTTTCAGGTACTCAGTACTGATGATGGTGATGAATTGCGTTTCGTCACCAATTCACCGCGCCGGTTGACCGAAAATGCAATAAATAATACTTATGCAATTTCCATTTTCCTTGACCCGGAATCAAACGTTGATGACGACGAATACAAAGAATACCCTTTGACATTACTGATCTTTGATGACCAGTGTGGGATTGATTTTTATTCTGAAAATGATCCTTCAGAATACTGGACCACGGGAAATCTTGACAAAGCGTCCTCCGTTGTTTTGGCAACAGGGATCATTGATTTTTCCATCACACTGTTTGACGAGGAAATGGAAATCGAAGATATTCCATCTGATGGCTATCTCGGCCGCCCTCATGCATTGAGGTTAGATTTTCGTATGCTCTCGGACAGCGATGCACAAATCTACCAGGACTTGAGCGATGATGTGCTTCCCGGAGAAAAGATCAGTCCGCGGCAAAAATTTGCCAACGAACACGCAATGAGCTTCACCAGACTGGTGTACCTGTCTGATCGCCAGTAACAATAAAGGTGCAATATCATGAATCAGGATTTGAAACATTTTAGAAAGTATTGCCGGACCTTGCGCCGCGAAGCACAGGGAGAAAGTGGAATTGCTCTGATCTTTGCAATTGGCTTTCTCGCAGTTCTGATGGTTATCGGTCTTGGATTTGCGGCAAACTCACTGATTGCAGGGAAAATTGCCAAAAACAGCAATTTCAAGACTCAGGCAACAGTTCTGGCGGATTCAGCTTTGACTCAAGCTTCCCTTACACTACAGGAAAGTTATAATGCTCCTTCGACCTATGGTTATGACCTCCACCATATTTACTCTCAGGATGAGTCCAAACGCTTCGTCAACTATCGAACAAATACGGGAGACGAAGATACCGTTTCTTATGATAACGGCACTTATCCATGGGGGAAGGATGATGATTCAGACGATGCCTCTGAAGCCAACCGTGATTATCAGACTTTTTTAGATACCTTCCAAATCAACATTGCCAATCAAGCGGTTTACAAACTTGAAGATATGGAAGATTATCAGAAATTTGTTCCTGAAGCAGTTCGCCGTAATACCGGCAGGCAAAGCCGATTTGCCTGGCATTATATTCCCGTTGACAATTCTTCTATCGTTCGCGACGCCGATGATGAAGACGAATATGCTGATGAAGAAGAACAATTCACTCAAATTATTGGCCGAATTGCCTACATCGCCCTACCTCCGGTAAACAAGCTGGATATTACCTCCACATCCATGGATGCTGCCGAAAAAATGGCTGATCGAGTTAAGGGATACAACTCGGTGGAGGATGATGAAGAAAAAGTAAAAAATTTTGCTCAGCAGTTTGATTTGTCAACATTCAAAGAGGATTATCTCTTTGGATCCAGTACGGATCTGAATAACGTACAACTTCCTCCGAAACGAGATCCTGAATCTTCTGCCGATCCGTTAAGTTGTTATATGGCCAATCGCTGGGTTTCTTTTGAACAGTTCTATGCTTCAATGTACGACGGCTATAAACCATCGGCTTTTGACGATCATAAAAATACGACGTGGAGCTATTTGGATTTTGTCGGGAACCCCCGCCCGGAAGTATTCTGGTATGACAAAGGGGCTGACCGGAAAATTGACGAATCAGAAATGTATCCACGTTTTGACTTGTCCGCCGATCTTTTGTGCAAAGCGCCTAATCATACTCACTCTGATGATTGTGTCGCTCGGCTTCTGGATTCCTCCAACATCGAGGCAGTTGATCTCGATGACGACGATCATACCTTTGACGCAGCAAAAACGATTCAGTATTTCCGGATTATCGGGGCAACGCCTCGTTCCTTTAAATCCTTAAAGGCACTGCGAAGCCAGATTGTTGCCAATTTTCTTGATTATCAGGATGATGATGACATCCCAACATCAGGGGTGATTTCCGGCGATGAAGATGCCGGAGATATCCAAAGTTGTCCGCCGGAAAATTGGATTGCTAAAACTGCCGATAATGATGGCAATATGCCAGACTTCACAGGGAATGAACGATCCTGGTACTTGAGCGCATTAGATTCAACAGTCTATTGTGATGTAGACATTACGCGTTCGAGTATCGACAATTCGCTAACGGCCACCCTGGCAGTCAATGCTGCCGTATTCCCACATTTGTACTACATGTTTGAATATCAAGATCAGAATTACTCTGATTTTGGAGAAACTCAACCAGATGGCGATTTAAAGAAAGCTGCCAATTGTGAAGTGCAAGTAACCGGTAAATTTACTATTTACTATCAGTTGGGACTTCAATCTGGTACGAAAGAGGTACCATTCTCACAGACTGTAACAATGAGTACCTCCTCATCCGGATCGACTTCAGCAAGTGGGAATACGGAGTTTTCATTGGATCTTGGTATTTCTTCTGTTACAATGCCAGCAGGAACTCCATTCCCGATCTCGGTTCGTCTGCTCGATGTAGATTTATATGATATGATCTTGAAACAAGACAACATCCCTGTTGACTGTGCAAAATTGCGGGTAACATTATCACAACAAAACTCTACTGACCGCAGTGACCACTATCCCTCATTTCGTGAAGCATACAATGTATCAATCAACAATTCTGAATTCAGAGGAGCGCAATTAGCACCATCCGTTCCAATGCTCCCAGACGACGACTCAGGAAGTGTCTCTGACGGTACAGATATAAGCACATGGACAGAAGGTACTCATGCAGGCAACCAGATTGTATTTCGTACGATCTGCAGCGATCCCCGCCAGAATCTCAACCCGGGAGACTGGCAACCACTTGAATGGAAAAATTGGAATAATCCAGAAAACTATCTGCCTTCTGATACCACCGGAGACCGCGAAAGCGAAGTTACGGCATGGATTACGAACCGCCCCATGAAAACAGCAGCGGAACTGGGACGAATCCATCGCGGCGCTCAATGGGAAACAATCAACCTGCGGGCTTGCGGCAGCTCTCCGGCAGATTACAATCCCAATGCAGATTTGAACGCAGAAGGGATCAGTTACAAAATGGGAGATGCTGGTATTCTCGATCAAGTCACCGAGATTTTCGGGTCTGGTTATCGGTTCGGGACATGGGATCCTAACTTGACTGAACCGGTCATTTATGACGATGATGAACTTTATTATTCCAGCCCACTATTACAGTCACTCCTCAAAGGGATCTTTAAAGATGATGATTGTCTATCTCTGGCTCAGTCTTTAACTTACGGAATTGCATCAGACACTTCTCTGTCTTCTGATCTGGAGTTACGTCCATTTAACCGAGTCAAGCAGTTCCGAAAACGCCCGGATAAGGATGTGACAGGAACAACTGTCTCATTCACCCAGGACGATGAAACCGGCAGCGACAGCGTCTTCCGCTCCGCCAGCAATCCTACGATCGGCAGTGGAAAAAAATTCCTGCTTAACCGTGCGATGCTTGCTGATCAGGCTGTTTATTGGCCGGGCAGAACAGACATGATTACCACCTTCTCCAATATGGTTCGGCAGGTTGCCGGCAAGAATTATACCGAAGGAAATAAGATGCAGCAGGAAGCCTTGTTAAGCAAATTTATCATGACTGCGGAAACCGGATATTTCCCGACAACGGTTCAGGTTCTGATCGTAGCGCAATCAATCGAAGATATCGGAGCCCTGACGGATGATAATACCTATGCAGACGAAGAACCAGTAGGGCTGCCGGTTACGCTCGTTTCCTCAAAAGGAAACGCTATCACCAAAGATTGCGTTATGGGACAATTTGACTACTACTATGATGAAGACAATGACGAAGAAGTTTACTTCGATGAAATCACAGGAGAAGTCAAAATGCTGGTAACCTTTACTCGGGACATCTGGAGTAATAAATGGAAGATTTTTGATATCCAATACCTCCAATAATAACCGGTAATTTCTACTCAGTTCCGCAGCGGCCTGTTTCATCCAGACCGCTGCGGATTTTTTTTGTAAAGTTTCTGTTTTACTGTATTGAAAAGAGTACAATTCAGGGTACATTGTCAAAATGTTCTTTAATCCAAACCTTCAGGATATTTCCAGTCAATGAAAAATACTCTATCCACTCTTTTCCTTCTGGTATTTTTTTGTTTTCACCTCGTCGCCGGAGCAGTGGAATACGGAACAGTAACCGCTTCCGCCCTGAACTTGCGAGCTGCACCGCAAAGCAACGCATCAATCGTCACAACCGTTATCAAAGGCACAAAACTGAAGATACATAAAGTTACTGGCTCCTGGCTGGAAGTCACCCCGCCAGGGCCGGTCACCGGATATATCTTCACTACCCTGTTAAATAACGATAAAGTCAGAACCGCAGCAAACCTGCGCGTAGCCGGTAGATTGTCCGCCACCTCTCTGGGCGTTCTCCCCGCCGGAACGAAATGTACAATTTTAAGCCGTGGTAAAGAGTGGACAAAGGTGCGGGTCTCGGCAGTCAGCACGCTCCGGGTTTATGCCGGTAAATCCTATGTTTCCGGGGATCACAATGGCAGTTCTTCTGCCGCCGGACTATCAGGAATTAATAAATCCTATGGAATAGCGGTTTATGATGTCACGAGAGGAAAAATGCTGTGGAGCCAGCGAGGCCAACGCAAAGTGTCTATTGCTTCCCTGACCAAAATGATGACGTTGCTTCTGGCACTGGAAACCATTGACAAAGATCCGGACATTTCCATGAACACCAAAGTCAAAGTCTCCGCCAGTGCCGCAGGCGTCGCCCCCACCAAGGCGGGATTAGTCCCGGGCAAATCCATTGTGATGCGGGAATTGCTCAGTTCCATGATTATCAAAAGCTGCAATGACTGTGCCGCGCTTGTGGCAGAGTATTTCGGAAAAGGCTCCAGCTCCGCCTTTATTCGCCAGATGAATGACAAAGCCAAAGCGCTCGGAATGCACGATACCATCTTTTACAATCCCCATGGGCTGCCGGGCAGTAGTGCCTCCAAAGACAACCGCAGTACCCCGGAAGATATGGTGATTCTGGCGAAAGCGCTAATGCGGCACCCGCAGGCGCGGGAGTGGGTAAAACAAACCTCGGTTCGTCTGACAACTGGCGTAGCCAAACCCATTACTCTGCGGGGGCACACTCCCCTGCTCGGGAAATACGGTGTTAATGGCGTAAAGACTGGCTATACCAACCGGGCTGGCTCATGTGTGGCAACTCATGCTTCGACAAAATATGGGAATTACATTGTCATTATTACCGGCTGTGAATCAGCGAAAGCACGTAACGCCACCCTGGAAAAAATCATGAAATGGCTTTTGGCTAAAAAACGCTAAGGTAAAACAAAAAAACCGGCTTAAAGCCGGTTTTTAACGCATAGCGAAATTAATCATCCAAGGCATATTCGGTCAAGAGATCTGCAACTGCATTCAATACGGTATCGTAATGAAACTCTGCGGCAAAATACGGATGCAGGACAAAAAATTCGCGCAACAGGTCAGCGGGGAAGCGATTTTCGCTGATGGAACGATCGGCGATTTGCCGGGCGACAGCAGGAAGTGTTAGTTTTTCTTTCATAAGAACCTCCAAAATTTCTATTCTTCATAAATTGCATTAGGGATTCATCCTCTGTTTTACTAATATGCCGGATTTGGAAAAAATCCAAATGCAAAACCAAGAAAAAAGTTTTTTTTCAGAAATCCTTCAGTTGACTTTTCCCCCTCACATGCTATAGTAAAAGAGTAATAACAATGGGGCTGTAGCTCAGTTGGCTAGAGCGATACG
Organism: uncultured Lentisphaeria bacterium; assembly: GCA_937960425.1. Taxonomy (GTDB): domain Bacteria; phylum Verrucomicrobiota; class Lentisphaeria; order Victivallales; family Victivallaceae; genus UMGS1518. The sequence goes on along the minus strand of CALGPR010000467.1, from coordinate 20 downwards.
TTCGCATCGTATAGGTCATG
>CALGPR010000466.1 GCA_937960425.1 uncultured Lentisphaeria bacterium | reverse complement strand
TCCTTATGCAGAAGTCCAGTACATTTTTTTCGATATTGCCTGCACTGCTTTTCGGCTTCAACAATGTTCTGATTCTCTGCTTCGGATCCTGGCTGGTGATTCACGGGGAACTGACACTTGGAGGAATGATGGCGTTTCAGGTATTGATGACCAGTTTTATTCAACCGGTAACCCTGCTTGTTTCTGCCGGTTCGCAGATTCAGGAGTTGAAAGGAGCCCAGGACCGCATCGAAGATGTGATGAATTATCCGGTAGAATCACGATTTGCATTTGAAAGCAATAAAAAAGTTGTTCGTGGAAAACTTGAGTTACGAAATATTTCTTTTGGCTACAGCCATTGGGAGGCACCTTTCATAAAGGATTTTTCAATTACGCTTCACCCTGGAAGTCGGATCGCTCTGGTTGGGGCATCCGGATCTGGAAAAAGTACTGTCGCAAAAATTGCTTCTGGCTTGTATACTCCTTGGTCGGGCGAAATCTTGCTCGACGATGTTCCTTTGAGTCAATATACCCGTGAGGAATTTCATCGTGCCGTTGCAACTGTCGATCAGAATATCGTACTGTTTTCGGGAAACGTTGGTGACAACCTGACGTTGTTCCAGCGCAGAAGTAATGCCGAAAATCTGTTGAGTGCACTTCGGGACGCGGCGATTGAAAAAGAACTTGTCATTCGGGGACAACCATTATCAGTTGAAGTCGCGGAGAACGGCAACAATTTCTCTGGCGGGCAGCGGCAACGCCTCGAAATTGCCCGGGCATTGTCCCGAAATGCTCCTATCCTGATTCTGGATGAAGCGACCAGTGCACTGGATCCTGTGACCGAGGTCATGGTTGATCATGCACTCCGTCGTCGCGGTTGTTCGTGTTTGATCATTGCCCATCGACTCAGTACTATTCGCGATTGCGATGAGATTATCATGATGGATGGCGGAAAAATTATAGAGCGCGGAACCCACGAAGAGCTTATGGCACTCGGAAGAGCTTATGCTTCGCTCATGAATGCGGAGCAACAAACAGAGAGTGGGGAACAATGCTGATGCCTGAAAAAAAAATCGTATTTTACTCAAGTTGAGTATCCGTCGAATTCTCCTTTTGCTGCGTCGGAGATCCCTGGCTGGTTGTACCTGACGGAAGGTGACATTCATCTGTTTCTGACTGTCCGGGACAAAGAAGAATATGGGAAACGTTATTTTATTGCGACATTGAGTCCGGGTGATTGGTTCCCGAGGATCCCTTTCTTTGATCTCGCCGATGGAACTGGTTGTGAATATGGCTATTTACTTGTCCCGCAAACTTCCTCTGTCTGCCAAATCATTTCAGCAGAGAATTTTGCCATGCTGATGCGGGAAAACTCAACGGGCGATTTTGCTATTGCCAAGCGGCTCATTACGATGTTGAGCTCTGCGTATTGCGGCGAAGAGGAAGAGTTGCTGCGATGTGCGGATATCATGACATTGCCAGAAACTTTATTCGAGATTACTCGAAGAAACTGGAACGCAATCACCTTGAGAGAGCGGGAAGAGGAGGCAAATGCAGTAGCGGAACGGCTGCATCAAAAAGGTAAGTTGCAGGAACAGTTCCACCAACTTCGGGAAATCGTCAATCCCCGCAAGAGCGGCAGCCCCTACACCAAGACAGATCCGCTTCTTGCTGCGCTTCACGTTATCGCGGAAAAATACAATTTGTCAATTGCCTTTGAACCGGAATTGACAGAATCTTCCGACCCGGAAAGCCGGCTTATTGCGTTTTGCCAGGAAAACCAATGGCGTATTCGCCGGATTCAGTTAGAGAGAGGCTTTTCCCGCCTGCATCACAAGGAGCTGATTGGTTTTTACGGTACTGAAGTACGTCCTTGTATCTTGAAACTGAAAGGCGCAGATAGTGTCTGGTATTGTCCCGGTGAAGAGGAAATGCATCCATTGACGCTCCGGCAGGAAACTGAGTTGCAAAACTTTGCCTATTGCTTTTATGAGAGTTTTCCACTGCACCCGCTGACGGGGCGTGATCTTATGCACTTTCTCTGCAAAGGGGGGGCGAAAGCTCTTTTGCTGCATCTTTGCCGTTGGAGGTCTGGTGGGGATTTTCGGACTGGTGATGCCGGTGGCCACAGCTTATGTGACGGGAAAAATCATTCCGACTGCAAATACTGGAGAACTATGGCAGCTTTTGATTCTGCTGTTGACATTGACGTTGGGAACAGTTATTCTGAACATTGTACCACAGTTGTGTTTGTTGCTCTTTGAGTCTATGACGATGGAGCGGCTTATGGCAGCGTTTTTTGATCGGGTGTTTCGTTTGCCGGTCACTTTTTTTCAAAAGTATAGTGCCGGGGAGCTCTGTACACGGTTGTTCGCAATACTCCGCATTCAGGAATTGGTTTTTCAGGCAATTTCTCAACAGTTCTTAAGCTCCATCTTTGCCCTTTGCAGCATTGTCATGCTCTTTTATTACAGTTGGAGATTGACGTTGATTGCAATCCCGCTGGTAATAGTCTATGTCTTGCTTTTGTGGTGGTTATACAGGAAAATACAAAAACCGTTGCAGGCGGCGGCAGAACAGGTTGGTTGGGAATCCGGATTTTAAAAACAGGCATTTGACGGAATTGCCAGAATTCGCGGCGCCGGAGCAGAAGAAAGAATCGAAAATCGTTTCCTTGATGAATTTATTCGGGAAAAAAAGGCATGCGACAGCTTTTTTGCTGGTGCAGGTACGATGGAGGTGATTAGCATCGTTATGCCTGCAATCATTAATTTGATCTTTTTCTTTTTAATTGGAAAAATCTGGAGAGGAAGTCTGGAGCTTTCCGGCTTTTTGGCATTCCTGACTGCGTATGGAAATTTTCAGGCTGCTGTAATTGCTATTGCATATGGGATTTGGGAAATAGCTTCAAAAAAAACCTGACATTGACCGTTTGCAAGTATTCCTCGATACCGAGGTGGAGGCCCCGGAAGGAAAACCTCAAGCGGGAAAACTTGATGGATCATTGGAATTTTCCCACGTTACTTTCAGTTATGCGCCAGAAATGGCTCCGGTTCTGCGAGACGTTTCCTTTACGGTAACCCCTGGCGAATTTGTGGCGATTGTGGGACCATCCGGCGCAGGCAAGAGTTCGCTGGTACGGTTGTTGCTGGGGTTTGAAATTCCCGGCAATGGAAGTATTCTTTACAGTGGGCAGGATCTCCGCGAGCTTGACGTTAACTCTGTTCGGCGGCAGCTCGGTGTAATTTTGCAGAACAGCCGAATCATGCCCGGAAGTATATTGGAAAACGTCACAACAGGTACCGGTTGTTCTCTGAAAGAGGCAGAGGATGCGCTGAGAATGGCGGCACTGGACAAGGATATTGCTGCAATGCCGATGGGGATTTATACAAATGTAGCTGAGGGCCTGCTTTCCGGCGGTCAGCAGCAGCGGATTCTGATCGCCCGCGCACTCATTGGGAAGCCGGCAATTGTCATTATGGATGAATCAACCAGCGCACTGGACAATGAGACGCAGGAAATTGTTCGGCGTAATATCGAAAAGCTGAACGTAACTCGAATCGTTATCGCCCATCGTCTTTCAACGATCATCAATGCAGACCGGATCTATGTTCTGAATAAAGGCGTGATTCAAGAATCCGGCACCTATGAAGAACTCATGGGGCATAATGGTGTATTTTGGAAATTGGCTCAGCGGCAAATACTTTAACAGAATGAAAGGCGTGGCTTCCTATGAAAAAAATCTATTTGTCCATCATCTTCCTGTTGAGTGTTCTATGTGCGTTCCTGGCGCTTGATTCTTTGGGAATTTTTCATTACGGACGCATCTCTCAGAACGATGATTTTTCAGTTCATGCCAAGCAACGAAAAAGCAAAGTAAATGGCCAGAGTATATGGCGCATCGCTGTGTTGGGAAACTATACGGATCAATCTTACATTTCTGAAGTCGCACAGGGAATTGGACGGATTGCGCTATTATTGAATATGGATGGTGGTATTTTGGGTAAACCCGTAGAAATTTCTTTTGTGGAACCTCAGGACGACAGCTATCTAACGCGTCTTGCTGCACGGGAACTTTGTGAACAATCGGAGATCGCGTATTTGATCGGGCCGGTGTCAACCTCCAGACTGCGGGAAGTACGGACATTGTGTCAATATTATGCGTTGCCGGCGCTTGCTCCATTTTCTCCGTTATCACCGGATCTGCCGCCATTAGAGCCAGATATTTTCGGAACATTGTATCCAACAACTCTTCTTTTCGAATCTCTTGTGCAAAGACTCAAGGAGATTGAGTGCCGTAATCTTTTGTTCATTTCTGCTGGAACAGATTCTTACAGTTCCGTTTTTACGAATATGTTAACTGAGAAATTGAGACGAGATATCTTTTTTCGAGAAATTCATCGAATTGATTTTATTCCTCCTGCAAATGAGAGCCATTTTCTTCAGCCCTTGAAACGTCTTTATGAGAATACTGACATCGATGCTATTATCTTTACCGATTCCCCCGAAAATCTTCAGGTGCTTGGCCGGGTAATGAAAGAGCTTGGTGTTAATCTTCCCGTGTTTGGCAGTGATCTTCTTGCGGTATCGACTCTTCCTCATTATATTCGCGAGTGTGAGTTTCCTTTGTACTATGTCACTTTTCAAGGAAACATTCTTCCTGATGATATCGCCGAGCAGTATTCTACTCTATTCAATCGTTCCCCCGGAATCAAAGAACAGCTCGGAATTATGGGGTGCTTGTTATTTCGTGAGGTTATTACAGAGTTACAAGAATATGACCCTGTAACTGTAGGGGAGAGATTAAAAGAACTTTCCGCTAGTTATTTTTCTGACGAACAGCACCGGATGCAATTGATAATTCAGGAAGTTATTCCGGCAAAAGAAGGAACTGAAGCCAATGAAGAGTAAATTGATCCGTATGGCTCTGCTGTGGATGAGCATGATAGCAGGTATATTGACTGGCTGTTCAGAAGAAAAATCTCAGCAGCCCATCATTCGTTTTGCTGTTTCCCCGGATTATCCTCCTTATGCTTACCTCCATCAGGGCAAATTAACCGGAATAGATGTTGAATTAGGGGAAAAAATTGCGCAGGAGATGGGGAAAGAACTCTGTATTGTCAGTGGAGATTTTTCCGATCTTATCGAACTGATTCGAGAGGGCAAAGCCGATATGGCTTCCTGTGCATTGGCCATCACGGAGGAACGGCGTAAAGTAGCAGACTTTTCTGATCCTTACGAATTTGCCGGACTTGCTTTTTTAGTCCGTTCCGGAGAAGATATTTATTATCTGACTGATATGAAAGAAAAATATGGATTTCGCATCGGTGCGGAATTGGGATCTACCGGGTATACACTGATCGAAAGGTATCTGAATGAAAGTGGTATCCCAATGAAATTATACGGTTATTCAGGCAACCGGGAAGCTGTGAAAGCTCTTTTGCAAAAGCAGAATGATGCTGTTATATTGGATCCCCTCGTGGCAAAATGTCTGCAAATGGAATATCCGAAAGAACTGGATATTTTACGCGATCAACTCAATCATGAAGAGTTTGCTGTTGCGGTTTCCCGTAGAGAACCAGAACTTCTCGCGGCTGCAAACCGGGTGATTCACCGTTTGTGGAAATCGGGGGAAATCATGGAATTGCAACGTAAACACATGCAGCAATCTTTGAAGCCTGAAGTGCTTGAACGGTTGCCATAGCAGAGTAAAAGAAAAGAAGTGGGGCTTTGAGGCGTTAAGGGGATTGGAGCAGTTATACGCCGCCAGGGATATAGAGCTGATAAATGCTTGTGTCACGAGAAAAGCAGAAGTTGCAGCAAGATTCCGAAAAGACACCTTTTGACAATAGAAGGCCAAGTGATTGAAAGTAATTATCCCATAATTATTTGTTAAATATGTGACGAAAAAGAACGGAAAAGCAAGGGTGGTTATCATCATGGGTAGAAACGTTGTTGAAAATTTTTATGAGGCGTTGATAAGCGATAAAGCTATGGCTGAAGCATTCCGGATTTTCCTTGAAGATAACTGCCCTGAAACAGAGGACAGTGCTGTGGAACTAATTGTGAAATTTGCCTCAGAAAAAGGGTATGGATTTTCAGCTGATGAATTCCGGGAATTTGATACCGAAATACGAGAACTCAATGAAACAGAGCTGGAGAAAATTAATGCGGGCGAAGGTGTCGGCAAAAGTGAGATTCCCATTGCAAATTTTTTTGATTTTAAATTATCAAGATGATTTCAGCCTCCGAATTATTGATTGAGAAGCTGTCCAAAAAACAGAAAAAGGCGTTAAAAGGGTAAATTTGTCTTTAGCAAAGATAGTAAAT
>CALGPR010000465.1 GCA_937960425.1 uncultured Lentisphaeria bacterium | reverse complement strand
TCGGTTATAATAGCAAAATGTGCGTAGGCAGTCGCTTAGAATCGATTGCCTGAAGCAATCTTCTTGCAAATAAATTAAATCCTTCACCATCTTTTTAAAGGAGTTCTGTTATGCAGCGGAAACCATACAAGATCATATTTCAGGGAGACTCCATCACCGATTGCAACCGAGATTACAGTTGCCCACAACCCAATCAGTTACTGGGGAATGGCTATGTAGCTCTACTTGCTGCCGCATTGTTGTCTGAATATCCGGAGAGAAATATTGAAATTTACAATCGAGGAGTATCAGGAAATCGAGTTGTAGATTTGTATAGTCGATGGAAAATAGACACGCTTAATTTACGACCGGATTTTCTCAGCATTTTAATTGGAGTCAATGACACATGGCATGAATTTGAATTAAACAACGGGGTAGAAGTTCCCCGTTATCAACGCATTTACCGTGAATTGCTTTGTTGGACAAAAGAAACATTGCCGCAATGCAAAATTCTTCTAATTGCACCTTTTGCTGCAACATTTGGAGTTGTAACGGAATCTTGGCGTAAAGATATAGCAGCTCGCCAAAAGGTTGTCCGTGAACTTGCAAATGAATTTGATTTGTTATATGTTCCAGAAAGCTGGCTTGAAAAAGCGCTACAAGACGCACCGGCGAACTACTGGCTCCAAGATGGAGTCCATCCAACTTATGCTGGACATGCCCGCCTTGCCCAGGCATGGCGCGAAGTCGCTTGCTTCTAACTCTCGAAGCTTTCTTCCATTATGCACTGCGGCCATCCGATGACCGCAGTGTTTTTTTATTCTCCCTTGAAATACAATAGAGTTTCCCAAAAACTCCAATAATTAGTCGATTATGATAATGCCTTCCACATATTGATTCGCAATAGAAAAAAATTTGATGATTGCTGATATATTCCTGCCAGAAAAGCCGCTTAAAACGAAAGAAAATCATACAAAATGCTGACAAAAAGTAAAAAGATTCAAAGTGATTTATTCAAACCCTTGTTGCGTAATATTGTTTTCCCGTCATGCGATGGTAAAACTTGCCGATGCCATGGGCTGGCAGAGTTTTGAAGACGGTTTGTCAACAAGTTTTTGCACGATAACGGTCGTCACTTTTGTCCAGTTCGTTTAATGGTCGTATTGCATGATCTCAAATACGCCAGCAGCATGAACGATGAAGTCGTTCTTGAGCAATGGCTTGAAAATCCTTACTGGCAGTATTTTACCGGGAGGATTTATTGGAACATGAATATCCGAGTGGTTCTTCGACAATGTCACGCTGACGCAAAAAACTTGCCCGGAACTATACAGAAAAAATGCTTGAAGAAAGTCTGAAAACGGGACTTCGTGAAGGGTTCACAGAAAAATCGGAGCTGTCCAATGTAAATGTCGACAACAACGTTCTGGAAAAATCCATATATCACAACAGCTGCCCGGCTTTACGATCGCTTACGTGAACGTCTGATAAAAGCCACACGGAAAAACGGTATTCAGTTACGGCAAACTCACGAACGGATCGGGGAAACGTTCTTGCGCAGCCAAAATGAACTTGGATTGTGGGAGTAGAAGCATATACAGAAAATCCTAACGATGGACACACCCTGAAAATCTGCATTGCAGCTGGTGTTTAAAATCCATGAATTTGAACCGTAAATGGCAATTAGCGAGCTCGGGTATCGCGGTCACATTCTGCTCTCAACGTTGGCTTTTACTCCTGTCCTCTTAAAGCAATCATGCGGCCAGCAAAATCAGTCAGATAAATCCAGTTCCCAGCAACTGCCGGCGAAGAAAGTATCGGGGCTCCCAGATTGATCTTCTGCCGCAATGTTCCATCCGATAGCGCAACTCCGTAGAAAAATCCATCGTTTGCTCCAAACCAGACAGTATCCCCTGTCACCACCGGACTCCCTTCCGCGGTAGCTGCCTCCCAGGCATATGGGGATGTGTCAAATAATCCCGGCTTTACTTCAGCAAAACACCAGCGCAATTCCAGCGTCTCTTTATCCAACGCCACCAACCCGTCTCGAACTGTTGTAAAAATCACCAATGTATCTGTAACAACCGGGGCGCCACTTGACTGTAATGCCCATACCTCAGAAGAACTTACCACTCTTCCATTCGGCAGAGTTCGATAATACATGTGGTTGCCGTCATTATAGTAAACCCGATCACCAACGGCAGTAAATGTCCCGGAATGATATCGATCTGCTACTTCTGTAAATGCCTGAATACATTTTCCAGTTTCCTTATCTGTAACGTAATAGCCATTCCAGAATGCACTTGTTAAAACATAATTCTCGATTAAAGTTGGAATATCCGCAGTGCCTTCACCTCCAGCCCAGTCCATATTGCGCCAAATTTCAGTGAAAGTACCATCATCATGGACTTGAATTTTTCGCAAATCTTGTGAAGTTCCTCCATAAACGTATCCATCCTGATACACAACTCCTCCACACGCAGGAGGAATTCCTTCTCTAATTGCAGCACTGCGCCACACTTCCCGGCCGTTTTTCGCATCAAGAGCGACAATATCGCCACCCATATCGATAAAGAAAAGCATTCCCTTTCCATAAGCCATACTGTTGCGAATAGAATTGGTGTTTTCGTAACGCCAGAGTTTTCTTCCGGTCACAGCATCAAAGGCGCTGACTCCCCCTTGGTTTCCATTAGACAAATCAATTGTCGCACCGTAAACTACGCCATCAACAACAACTGGGGATCCCAGAAAAGATTCTCCCTCCAATTCTGCAATCCATACAGTTTGTAGAGTATTTATTTTCGACTCTGGCAAAAAACCATTATGTTCTGCACTGCCCTGGAAATTACTCCATTCTCCCACAGGGGATGCAAAATGTTCACGTTTTGGAAACACAATGTCCTGCCGATGCTCTGACGTGTTACCATTTTTCCAGACAACCGTCAAAGAGAGCTTTCCAGAACTTGTCTCTTCCGGGGGCGGAGGAACAACTGCATTCCATAACCATGGTGTACTGCCCGGGACAAACTTAAACTCAGTTGAAGTTTTCCCGTCAGCCATCAGAAATTTTCCCGTTACAGAAATCACTGGGGAAACGCTGTCATAAGCCACCAGGGACACTGCAAGATTACCATTTTCGTCAATCGTTAACGGTGCCGCAATAACATGGTGGTCCATCAGGGTATAACGAAGTTGCGAACTGATTGTCCCATCGGCTTGTACTGTCGCCAAACGGATTGAACTGGGAGAATGATCGATCCCGCCTTTATTGGGATTGGCGGTAGAAAAATAGAGTGCCCCAAACGAAGTCTTTTTCACCAACGAAGAATGCCAATGTCCGAAAAACCATCCCTTCAAATTGTAATCAGCAAGCGAAAAAGCTCCTTTACTACTGGCAATTTCACACTCATCCGAAAAATCTAAAAGATCATGACTGAAAACAATGATCGGTTTATCTTCAGGAAATTCTGAAAGGATTTGTTTCACATAATCGCCAAATGATTCCAGTTTATAGGGAATCGGGATATCACCGTAGTGCATTGGTGCGACAAAAAAAAGAATATTTCCCCGTTCAAAAGAATACCAATATGGATATAACAGTGAAGCATAATCCTCCCCATTTTCTCCGTTGATCAGATCGTGGTTACCAACGGCGATAAAGGTATCTGTCCCGAGATATTCCGGCAAAAACTTCTCTGCGTGAACTCGAAGACCGTTGATATAGCACAAATCACCGGTACTGATAACAAAATCGAGTTCATCTTGTTTAGCAATCCGGCAAAGAGCTTCAAACCAACCGCCATCAAATGCACCACATTCTTCATCCGAAATCTGGGAAAATGCTACCGTATCCTTTACCGGAACCTCCGTCAGAGCAAAATCCAGTGATGCGCTTTTTTCTGCCGGCAAACGATAAAACCATTTCCTGCTGCGATATTTCGCCGGCATGTGAATAAAAATAGAACGCTGGGATTCCGAAACGTCCAAAACATAGCGGCCCTCTTCATCACTTTTTACGACAGTTACCCCATCGCTGATCATCAATCCGGAAAGTGTTTGTTCCCCCGGAGTCAGTTTGCCATCTCCGTTGGTATCTGAAAAAACTCTTCCGCAGACAACCTCTCCTGAAACGCTTCCCGTCAAAGCGGCCCACAACAGAAGTGTTATCATCCAGTGATTCTTTTTGCGTTTTGACGACTTCTTCACTGCCTCTCCTCCCCTAAATTTTCAACACTTTTATCGATCAAGAGCCATTGAAACATAACTGACACAATGCCGGAAATCACCAGTCATCTCTCCAGAAGTGCGATACTCCAAAAATTTCCAGCGGGATAATCCCGACAGTTCAGCTGCCGCAAGGAGAATGCGAATGGGAGTCGCGCCACAAATCGTGGCACCTGTCAAACGGAGATATTGCTCGAAGCCATTAAGGTCATTTCTTGCAATCAAAGCGACAGCGCCCATATCCAGTTTCTTCAACTCCTCAGGGATTTGTTCGGTAAACGGCAAGTACCCGAAAGAACGCCCGTAATGAGTAAAATCACTGCTGATTACCCACAATGTCTCAGCATTCAAAAAAGGCGCGAGTCCCGCAGCAGCTTCCCTGACCTGCCGGTCATCCAGAGAACCGACAACACAAGGTAAAAGCTTGAATCCACCGTCAGGCCAGATACTCTGCAATAGAATTTGCTGCACCTCAACCGCATGTTCCTGGGCATGAGCAAGGTCATAGGTTCCGAAGACATCTTGCTGCCCCATCAGCATCTCTGCCATTTCCGTATCCAATGGGGTCTTGCCCAGCATCGTCTGGTATTCGGCAGCAGAACTCAAAGCAATGCGGCGAAATCCAACCCGATGGGTTGGCGCAAGCACAATAATGCGCTGATAGTCATTTCCGGCAGCTGCAAGAAGTGCCTTCATCGCAATTCTGCCGGAGTACACCAACCCCGCATGAGGAACAATTACCGCCTGCAACTCGGCATCATTGGCAACCATAGGTAATTTCCACGCTGCAATCATTTCAGAAAGCTCCGCCGGGGTTCCAGGATAAAACATCCCCTCCACGGCAGGTCGACGAACGTTTGATTCCCTCATACTTCCGCTCCTTTCATGCCGAGCTCTTTATAAATGCATTGAAAAACTATTGCTTGCGTTTTACGCCAAGGTAGTTTGCGGTAAAATCAAGCAAACGATCAATTTCCTCATCTGTTCCGACGGTAATCCGGACGTACTGAGTTGTTGGAGGTTCGGGGAAATACCGAACAATGATTGCTTCCCCGCGAAGCGCATCAAAAAACTTTTTTGCATCCCCGTCAGGTGGAGACGCCAATACGAAATTTGTTTCTGAATCAACAACTTTAAAATCCATCTGCCGCAATTCTTCGATCATTCGAGTCCGCGTTGCCCGAATCATCTTGACATTGTTACGCATCCATGCCTGATCTGCAATTGCCGTTGCACCGATCAGCTGAGCCAGGCGGTCCACGTTGTAGGAGTCCTTAACCTTGTACATTCCTCCAATCAATTTACGCGATCCATAGGCAAACCCCAATCGGAGCCCGGCAAGAGAATAACTTTTAGAAAGAGTCCTCGTCACCAAGACATTATCAAATTCTTTGGCAAGATCCAGGCAGGAATCCATAGAAAAATCCACATAAGCCTCGTCAAAAACAACAATCCCATCAAACCGGGCACAAATTTCGTTCATCACTTCATGCGGGTAACTTTTTCCTGTCGGAGCATTCGGGCGCGTGATAATCAGCAGATTGCTTCCCCTCGCCTGTTCCAAAAGATTATCCGGCAATTCAAAAGTTTCTGGATTCAGCGGAATCCTTGTAACGGGACATCCCTGAATATCCGCCAATGACTGGTATAACGAGTAACTCGGATACAAGTAACTCATACCACGTTCTTTATCAGTAAAACAACGAAAAATCATTGTCAGAA
>CALGPR010000464.1 GCA_937960425.1 uncultured Lentisphaeria bacterium | reverse complement strand
ATAATCGACGGTTTCCGCTGCCGGTGAAAATACTGGAGAAAGCAAAGTGCAAGTCGAGATTGCGCCGCCGAGAAGGCGGGAAAATGGAAAAGACATAACAGAGACCTTCCAGAATATTAATCATCATTATAGAATTATCACTTGAAAAGGGGGAACGTTGACGTTAAATATATCCCGGAAGAGTTGTCATTCAATCTCGCCATATCGAAAAAAGTTACGAAAATAAGAAAAAGCAGATTTTTTGATTTGAGTTTATTTGCATTTTAAGGAAATCTGTGATATTGGTAGTCATAAAAAAATGTATGTAGTTGTTTCATTTTTTGAGGGAAGTTCCGGGGAAGTACTTCCTGAAATAACGATGAGAATTGTTAAAAAATAGGTATGCGTGGCTGAGTTTATCCTCAAAAACGCAGGAAAAAATTGATTTTTAGATTGTTATTTATATAGCTAATTCAGGCAGAAGGGGTGCCAAAATGTTCAAAAGTTATCAGGTTATGACCGGAGCGGCGATGGCTGCATTGCTCGCAGCAGGATGCAAAAGCGCGGAAGATTACAAGGAAGAGCGCTTGAACAGCGCCGCCCTCAACTACGATGTGCTTGTGCAAAAGCGTCTTTTTGCGGAAGATCAGGTGCTCACATTGCAGGATTGCATTTCGCTTGCTATGCAGAACAATGCGGATATCCGTGTGTATCAGAAGCGCAAAGAAGCTGCTGATGCCAAGGTCGCAGCGGAAGCCTTTGCCATGCTGCCTGATTTGACGATTTCCAATGATTTCACCAGCCGTAATAATGTGCCGGCATCTTCCAGCAAAAACATTGTCGGCGGTACTGGTGGTACTTATTCTGCCAGCCAGAGTTCTGATGAAAATATTAACGGGCTTAATGTCGAATTGGCTTTAAGTGCTCTTGACTGCGGTCTGGCTGCGTTGAACAGTGCTCAGGCGCAGGATGACAGCCTGATTCGTGATGAAGAAACCCGTCGTGCCATTCAGAATCTGGTCTATGATGTGGTTCGCAACTATTACCGTGTCGCAGCGACACAGGATGCCATCCAGACGACTGAGCAGTATCTTGAACGTTGCAAGAACGCCAAGGAACAGCTGCAGCAACTGGCGGATTCCGGCGCGATCCCAGTGATGCGTGTTCTGGATGAACAGAAACGTTTCATTCAACTTGAACAGAGTCTCAAAGATTACCGGCGGAACTACCAGAGTGCCTGTTATGAATTGGGCGCTTTGATGGGGGTGATTACCAGTGATATCAAGGTCGACTCCAGTGCAATTGCAAAATTGCAGGATTTTTATGTTCCGGACATCCAGTTGCTGGAAAAGATTGCTCTGACACAGCGTCCTGAGTTGTATCAGATGGATATTCAGACCAATATTGCGGTGAACGAAGCCCGCAAGACGATGTTGATGATGCTTCCGCATGTCAAGGCTGTTGTGGATTTTCAGAACAGCAACAACAGCTTCCTGTACCACAAAAACTGGTGGGAAATCGGCGTGACTGCTGCATATAATTTCCTGAAATTGCCTCAGAAAGTTGCTTTGTTGCGCAGTCAGCTGGCGCAGGAAGAGGAAATGGCTGAGCGGACGCTTGCACTTTCGATTGGAATCATTTCCCAGGTTCGTATCGCTCATGCTAATATGCTTGAACTCAAAGATGCCTATGAGTCCCGTGAAATGATTGCCAAGACGTATAAACTTCATGTGGAAGAAGCAGAAAAGGCTAAGAATGTCAGTGGTAATTTGAACCAGTTGGAATTTGACCGTTTGCAACTTGAAGCCGCGGAAATGGAAATTGAACGGGTGTTGGCACTCTGCAATTATTATGTGGCGTATCAACGGCTGCTCAATACAGTTGGAGTCAATGAACTGGACGAGCAGACTGCTCAGGCTTTTGCCATTCAGATTGCTGAAGCGGAAGCGAAGGCCAAAGGGTTGACTGAACGTGAAGAACAGGCTTTGGCTGCTGCACAGGAACGTATGGCTGAAGGAGCTCTTGCATTGCAGTTTAACGGAGTTCCGATTCATCAGAATACAATGAGTGATGAACGTCGTGCAAAACTGGATTCCTTGATTCCGGCAGAATCTGTGGAAGATCAGGCGTTCTAACGCTTTCAGCAGTTCCTTTTAGAGCCTTCCGGAAAAAGAGATGGCTCTGGGGTGTTAGGGAACAAACGGGTAAGAGAATGAGTAGAGTGTTTTCGAGATGCAGGCAAGTCGGCAGCAATATCTCGAAAGACCATGAAGAATAAAGAGGGCGTAATTATGTATCAGCTTGAAGATCGTATTTTGTTTGATGGTGCAGCAGTCGTTGATGCGGCCGCAGCAGCACAGGAAGCCGCAGATCAGGAAGCGGCTGCTCAGCAGTCCGCCGAACCTGTTGTTGACGGGAGTGATAATGCTACTGTTGAGAATGCTTCCCGTGAAACAGTTGTTCCTGAGCAGGTGTTTGATGACTATGCCCCTGTAGAGTTGAATGATGCTCATGATCTGAGTGTGCTTGATGCAATGGAAGCTGCTCAACCTGTGAAGATTATTGTTGTTTCGGATACGCTTGAAAACGCCGACGCCCTCATTCAAGCTGCCGATGACGATGCGATTGTCATTCGATACGATGCCCATGATACCACTTCTGCAGAACTTCTCGGCCAGATTTCTGACGCTGCAGCCGGTAGAGAAATCGATTCTCTGGCAATTTTCAGTGATGGAGATGCTGGTTCCATTGAAATTTTTGCCGACGCCGACACAACGCTTGATTCCCTTGATGCGCAGCAGGATTTCTGGACCGATCTTGGTTCCTTGATGGGCGATCACGGTAGAATTGATTTGTTTGCCTCCAATGTTGCTGGCAGTGCTGATGGTTGTGATCTGGTCGATGCAATCGGAGAAATGACTGGTTGTACGGTTTCTGCCAGTACGGATGTAACCGGTGATGTTGATGCCGGCGGCGACTGGGCTTTGGAGTATTCTACTGATGCAGCAGGAAGCCATGATGTGATCGGGGATTATTTTGATACAGTAAAACTGGATGCGTTTGATCATCGGATTGAAGAGCCTACAGAGGTGGTCTTTATCGGTGACACGGTCTACGGCAAAGATGACATTATTAGTGCTCTCGGTAAGCATCAGGAGGTTGTCATTATTTCCGGCGATAATGCATTGGATCAGGTCAACTCTTACCTTGCCGAACATAATGATATTGATGCAATCCATTTCGTCACGCACGGTGGTGATGGTTTCTTCCGTATTGGTTCACAGACCGTTGACCGGGACTTTGTCGAAGCCAATCAGGATATGTTTGCCTCCTGGGGAAATGCGCTGGCATCAGATGGCGATATTATGATCTATGGCTGTAATACGGCGGAGAGTGCTGCAGGGCAGGGGTTCATTGATTATCTTGCGGACGTCACGGGAGCTGATGTTGCAGCGTCTGATGACGCAACCGGGTTGAAGGGCGACTGGGAATTGGAATACGCAGTGGGTGATGTCAAAGCGTCGGCAATTGCTGTTGATAATTTCAAATTTTCTTTGGCAAGTATCGCCATTACTACAGTTCGTGATGTTGCTGTCGGATATGAAAATCCTGGCGAAGTTACGTTACGTCTTGCCTTGAGCCAGGCACAGCATGGTGATGAAATCACTGTGGCTATTGATCCTAATCAGGGAACAACAATTTATATTGATTCTGAATTGGGGTCATTTATTATTGATAAAAACATTTCCATTAATGGGCGTTATAAGAGTGACCCGCAGTGTTGGATTACCGTGGATGCTAATGGAGCCAACCGAGCCTTTACCATTATTGCCGATAAATTTGAAACCAATCCTGATACAGAGACTGGGGATAATGAAGAGGATTCTGAAGGTGGTATGCCGGATAATCCTGTTATTATCGGGCCGCACTCTTATGCAGCAAATGCTGTCGATGGGGATAGTAGTCCCGATGCGAATGCAGAAACCTATACGGTCACTTTGTTCAATTTGTTTGTTACTAACGGGAATGCAACTTCAGCTGACCCGTATGGACAGGGCAATGGCGGTGGGATTTTCGTCAGTGCGGACAGTCAGGTTCTTCTTCATGAAGTTCAGATTTCCAATTGTCATGCTTCACTTGACGGTGGCGGAATTTATAATTTGGGGACGTTGACCATTCGAGACACGACGACGAATGAAACTACCAGTATTACCAATTGCATAGCGGATAACTCCGGTGGTGGGATTTATAATGGTGTTGGCAGCCATTTAACAATTGAGGCCAATGGTGGTGGCCTTATTGTTCAAATCAGCTCAAATACAGCTGCGAATGGTTCCGGCGGTGGGATTTATTCTGTTACTGCTCCTGATCTATCCAATGTGAGTATCAATAGTAATAATGCAGAAAACGGTTTTGGTGGCGGACTGGCATTGGTCGGATTGGAGGAAAATAGTACCGGTATCTGGGAGCTTACTGTCTCTAACAATTATGCTGGAGCTGGCGGTGGCGGTATTGCTGTGATTGATTGCCAGGATGTGTTACTGGATTTTGTTTCCTTGACTGGAAACCAGACGGCAGGTTTTGGTGGCGGCCTTTACATTACTCACAGTGGAACGCTCAATGTCGGAACGGGTACCGATTCCGATCTTGCCAACTATATTGAATATAACCAGGCTGGACTTGATGGTGGTGGGATTTATATCGTTGACAGTGGCGATGTCAACTTGCATTTCTTGACCCTTGCACACAATTTGGTGGAACAAGGCAATGGTGGTGGCCTCTACGCAATGAATTCCGGCGATGTTTATCTGGAAGATACTGAAGTTGGAAATAATACCTTGCAGAATGGAACTCAAGGGGCGGGGATCTGGTACGCTGATTATGTTTCCGGCAAAGGTGATGTGATTCTCAATACCAGTAGTGTCAATACGAACCGCATTAATAGTCCCAATGGGGAAGCGCAAGGTGGCGGTATTTATGTCGAATGCGGTAATATCGAATTGACCAATACAACCATTGCCAAAAACAGTGCGGATTACGGTGGCGGCATTTATCTTGGAAACGGTTCGATCAATATTGTTTTCGGTACACTTGCTTATAATACTGCACTGGTCGGTAGCCATATTTATGTTGATGGAAACGGTTCCTACAGCAATAACTTTGGAATGGCAAATACGATTGTTTATAATAACAATGAAATTTCTTCTACTGGCTCCCAGATTCGTCTTGCAG
>CALGPR010000463.1 GCA_937960425.1 uncultured Lentisphaeria bacterium | reverse complement strand
ATAGGCTTCCATTTCTTCCGCTGCCGGCCCAAAATAACCACGGATAAAGTCACGCTCCAGCTCTTTTTCGTTTAAGTCAGGATTCCACATAAGTTGCGCTATCACCCAGCTGCGTAATTTATCCCGTTCTCCACCTGGCGACTGATAAGCACCTTGGGTCATGATCCCCTTGGCCCCATTTTCTGTCCAAAAACGAATGTTATCTGCAATGACATCCAAGTTCGGCATTGGAGCCATGTAATGGCTGAAATTAACATTATAATCCCAGATGAAAAGAGGATTCCCTGTTTCATGCCAGGCTTTTGTATTTTTTACCGTATAGGCATGGGAGCGGACTTTTTTGAAGGGATTGCCCCAGGAGCAACTGTCGTTACAAAGACGCACACTTATATTGTCTGCCGGAACGATGGACTTAGCCGGTTCACGGGTAACCCAGTAGGCAAGTGAGGTAACAATGACATCCGGAAACTCTTTTTTTATTTCTGCTGCAATGGCATTGGCGAAATAGAGCATCGTACCTGTGGAGCCCCCTTCTTTTTCCCGGAGGGCTGTGCAATTTTCACAATGGCAGATTTCTCCGGTATCATTGCGGGAAATGTCAATCAAACGTTTATCTGGATTGTCTCGGAGAACTTGCAATGCAGTTTGCGTTGCAACTTTAATTGTTTCAGGGTTCGTTTCGCAAAGATGACCGCGGATCCGTTCATTTTTATCATTCAGAGCAAAGTATTCCGGATGCGATTCAAAATATTGGTCTGCAGGAACGAGCAGTTGATAGGTGTGGACAAAATAGTTGTCCCCATGCCAGAATGTTACTTGATCATTTCCAGGAAAATTCAGGTGTCCCCCGAGTGTTTCTGCAACAAACGCATTCGGCGCATTGGTGCGATTTGCGGCTGACCAGTCTCCATTGAAACTGACAAAGTAGTAAGGGTCGCGGAGTAGCAGTTGCGGCGTGTAACTGCGGGCAACTACGTTGATTTCGCTTACATCCGGAATCATTTCGGCATTAACTGCGTAGTATCGATAACCCAAATCTTCATTCAGAAGAGTGTAAAATGCGTTGAGAAGGCCGCGGCCGTTCCCCCCTCGCAACAGGATGCTATTCCCGTTACACCCAATGGAAATTCCGTCTTCGCCGGGCTGAGGCAAAGATGTCGCAGCCTCGGTTTCACCCAAAAACAGTCCACCGTCGTCGTTGGCTTCACTTTCGCGTACAATTGTTACTGGTTGTTTGGTGATCTTTTCCCAAAGTGGCTGAATTGTTCGGGCAATTGCTTCTTCCTGTTCTGTTGCCTGATCGGGAAGGATGATTTGACGGCATTGGGCCAATTGTATTGTCGTTGCTTGTCCGGCTGGCTTCATTGCGTTGTACCAGTCACCAGCATGGAGTGGCAACAGCCCAAGGCCGACTAAACTGAAAGCTGCATAAAAAAAATTTTTTGTCATTTGTGTCTCCCGTTTTATCGTCTTGTAAACTCTCGATACGATTTATAATATTGTAGTGTATGAAATAAGTCAAGCGGAAATAATAAAAATAATCCATTTATGGTTTAGTGAATGAATTTTCTTTGCCAATAGAAGTTTGCTTCAGTGCAGATGTATTTGTCAAGAGAAGCATACGATTGGAGAGGATGTTCAGGAGGGAGAAAATTTTAATGCCAAGAAATAAAAAAACTGAGCTGCATTTTTACAGCCCAGTTTACTTTTTACATTTGGTACCGAAGGTGGGAATCGAACCCACACGATGTCACCATCACAAGATTTTGAGTCTAGCGCGTCTGCCAATTCCGCCACTTCGGCTTGTCATCTCTGACACTTTTTACTATACCTTTCTTTATGGAATAGTCAAGCCGAAGTCACTTTTTTTCCTTATTTTTATTGTTTGTTGATTCGGAAAATAATATTCTCTGTCTCCGGTACGACTTGAAATCCTTCCCGACAAGGCGAAAGCAAACAGTTACATGCCAGACTATACTCATGGTCGTTATGGGTGTATAACAACTTCCGGTTTTCAATTTTTCGCTTTGTGCCGGCGACTTCCATTTGTTGTCCGGTTTCATGCCAGATCAAGTTGCTATTTCCGTTAATTATCAGCTCTCCATCTTTGACAATAATGGTAATCAGCCTTCCATCATCGCTCCGCCAGTTCAGTTCCATTGTTTCCGGTGACCGCATTCGTATCGCCCAATCTCCAGCCGTTCCCAGTTCAAGCCCTTCGGTACGCCAACGATTACCGTCAAGAAGCGGTAAGGCATCATACAGACAACTGTTGGTTGTACAAGGAGTTTTCAAGTACAATTCTTCATACGTGTCGCTGAACATGTGCCAATCGACAAGAAACAGTTTTCGATCTCGATTACGATGAAATTGCAATCGCCATTTCCTGGACAGGTACCAGACGGATTTGCGGTTTTCATTTTTCCAGTCACTTTCTGCACCAGCCAGGCTGCACGGGGTAACAGCATAGCGATGTCGAAAAATTTTTCCGAGTACCCCAAGCGTGTTTACCGTAATGGTTCCATTGTCTTGTAATTCTTTGACTTTCTTTATCTGATAGCGGTATCCGTCACTCATTGCCGGCCATCCAAAAGAATTTTCCTGCCCCATTTGCACGTAGATCAGCGAAGGACTCGGGATAGAAAAAACTTCCTTGAAATACCAGTCAACCCAGGAGGGAGTTCCTCCTCCGCCAGCTGTTTTATAAACCGGCTCCAAGGTGATGACTTCCTGGCCATGGAGTGGGTCGCAACTGCTCGCATATTGATAGATCGGGTCACTGCCTAACATACGGAAAACAGGAACATGAATCTGGTTTGTTGACGTTTGGGCTGGCAGATAGGCATTGCGGCGGGATGGATAATAGCCGTTCGCCCAATATCCCCCCCAGAGTGTATAGCCGTCTGTGCCCCACTGATCCCGGCAATTTACCGCAGCGGTAATTCCATAACGATCGGAAAGATAACTGAGCAGATGCGCATCAAAGAACCAGCAACCGATCACAGAAGGGTAGTGCCCGAACCGTTGTTGAAAGGCTTCCATCATGACATCGGCAATGCGTTCCCGCTCTTCGGGAAGATAACCAATTGAAAAGCCCACATCAGTATGCCAGTCCCAGGGATAGCGTCCACGCCATTTCAGCCCGGCTTTTTCTACCGCTGCCTGAACAAACTCAAACCACATGCCACACTCATGGGTATCAGGCATTTTTTCGATGAGAAAATTCGTGTAAGGCCCTTCTGTCAGTGCATCGTATTGAAGCAACCAGGTCG
>CALGPR010000462.1 GCA_937960425.1 uncultured Lentisphaeria bacterium | reverse complement strand
AATGAAAATTTGAGATTTGATTTGTTTTTTTTATTCAGGGTATCATATCAAACTATGAAACGAATTTTTAACAACAGCAATTTTTGGTGGCGTCTCTGCGGTGATCCGTTAGAGGCTTCTGTTGTTGTGTAAAATTGTTTCCATAACGTATTAGTTTCCTCAGGGAGCGGATCATATCAGTTGATCCGCTCCCTTTTTTTGTGCAAAAAAATACAACTCTCAATAAATAAAAGGAAAAAAAGATGAATTATCCCACAAGAACCGAGTTCGAAGAAGCTTTCCGTCTCTATGACATCATACCGGTTTATCGGAAGCGGCTTGCTGACTGTGAAACTCCGCTGTCGATTCTTGGACGTTTTGTTGACGATGAAACTGTGACTTTGTTTGAAAGTGTCGAAGGCGGTGAAAATTGGGGACGGTATTCTTTTATCGGGATCAACAGCAAGCGCCGTTTTGCTGTGGAAAATGGAGTTCCAGTGATTTACGAATCAGGTAAATCCCGCGTGGAATTGTCGGTTCCGGCTGAGGGGCCATTGACTGCATTGCGTGATTTTCTGGGGAAACAGCGTGTGTATGAAACAGCGGATCTACCGCCACTGGCCGGCGGCGCGATCGGTTTTATCGGATATGAAACCGTTGGGGAATTTGAATCCCTTCCGCCTCCGAAATTATCTCCTTATGGGAATGAACCGACGGCATCGATGGTGTTAACAGATGAAATGGTGATTTTTGACAATGTCAAACATTGTCTTCTTCTCTGTGTTGCCATCCATACCTGTGAATATCCGGATGCACAGAGCGCTTATGCTGATGCCGTAGTAAGGCTTGAAGAAATTGAGAAAAAATTAGATGAGCCATTCCAAATTCCGGTGCCTGTTGTCGGAGAAAACAGGGCATTACGCAGCAATTATACTCCAGATGAATTTGCCGAAATGGTAGAAAAAGCCCGGGCGTATATTCGTAATGGGGATGTCATTCAAGTTGTGTTGTCACAAAAATTTACTACTGATCTGACGGTTCCTCCAATACAATTGTATCGGGCGTTACGATTGATCAATCCTTCTCCGTATCTCTTTTTTCACAAAATGGGAGAACGATATTTAATCGGGTCATCTCCTGAGACGTTAATTCGCCTTTCCGGACGGCAGGTTGCGTTGCGGCCTATCGCGGGAACGCGCCGGCGCGGACGGAATGCGGAAGAAGATTTGCAATTAGCAGATGAGCTTTTAAGTGATGAAAAGGAACGCGCGGAGCATTTGATGCTTGTCGACCTCGGCCGGAATGACTTGGGCAGAGTCGCTGTTCCGGGGAGTGTACAACTCGATGATTTTATGACTGTTGAGCGATATTCTCATGTGATGCATCTGGTCTCCAACTTGCATTCTGTTCTGAAGGAAGAACTGGATGCGTTTGATTTGTTGCGATCCGTATTTCCTGCCGGGACTCTTTCCGGCGCTCCTAAGATTCGCGCGATGGAAATTATCAACGAGCTGGAAAAATCTTCCCGCGGCGCTTATGGCGGTGCCGTCGGGTATATCAGTTACCAGGGGAATATGGATTTGGCGATAACCATTCGCACCTTTGTTGTACGTGGCTGCAAGGTAGAAATTCAAGCGGGGGCCGGCATTGTTTATGATTCGGACCCAGAATTGGAGTATCGGGAGACAGTCAATAAAGCTGGAGCGGCAAGAGAGGCATTGAAACTTGCGACAGAAGGGCTTTCACTCTGAACTGGAAAGGACGAAATCATGATTTTTGTTTTAGACAACTTTGATTCATTTACGTATAATTTGGTGCAATATCTTTATTTGTTGAACCAGGAAGTGACAGTATTGCGCAATAATGCAGTTACTGTAGAAGAAATTTTTTCAATGAACCCGGAAGCCATTCTCCTTTCTCCGGGGCCGGGACGGCCGGAATCTGCTGGAATTATGATCGAGTTGCTTAAAAGCGTTGCCGGAAAAATCCCTGTCCTCGGTGTTTGCCTCGGACATCAAGCGATCGGTGCGGCGTTCGGTGGAAACATTATTCATGCCAGGAATATCATGCATGGGAAAATTTCTGAAATTACCCATGACGGGAAAGGTCTTTTTGCTGGATTGACATCTCCGTTCAAAGCAGTGCGTTATCATTCCCTGGTGATTGATCCGGAAACGTTACCGGAATGTCTGGAAGTGACGGCGAGAAGTGACGATGGGGAAATTATGGGTATTCGTCACAAAACTCTGCCGCTGGAAGGAATCCAATATCATCCTGAATCAATTTTAACGGCTACCGGGAAACGTCAGTTGGCGAATTTTCTTACCGAAGCAGCCGAGTTTAACCGGAAACGGAGGGCATCATGCTGACAAAATATCTGAATCAGCTGCTGGAGGGAAACGACCTTTCCGGAGAAGATATGTGCAGGGCGATGGAGTTGATCTTTTCCGGAGATGTGTTGCATTCGCAAATAGGAGCGTTTCTTGCTGCTCTGAGAATGAAGGGAGAAAGTGTGGAAGAGCTTGCTGCTGCCGCAACCGTCATGCGCCGCCATGCCGTTTTTATCGACACAGGGTGTGCTGATGCCATTGACACCTGTGGAACAGGAGGCGATGGCGGGAAAACGTTTAATATTTCAACTGCTGCTGCGTTTGTTGCCGCTGGCGCCGGTGCAGTGGTTGCCAAACATGGGAATCGAGCTGTTTCCGGTAAATGTGGTTCGGCTGATGTACTCTGTGCTCTTGGATTCCAACTGGATACCCCGGCTGAACGGATGGAGGAATCGATCCAGTCCGATGGGATTGGTTTCCTCTTTGCGCCGGTAATGCATCCGGCAATGAAAAGTATTGGTGTCATTCGGCGCGGCTTGAAAGTCCGTACGATTTTTAATCTGCTTGGACCGTTAACAAACCCGGGGGGAGTTTCCAGACAGGTCATTGGTGTTTTTGCTCCGACAATCACGGAAAAATTTGCCCGCGTCCTGAAAATTTCAGGCTCAAAGCATGTAATGGTGGTTCACAGTGCGGATGGACTCGATGAAATCGGAGTATCGGCAACAACACGAGTTTCAGAATTACGCGATGGAGTGGTTAAGACGTACGAATTGTTTCCGGAAATGGTTTTGGGGAGAACGTATCGGGCAGAAGAAATAGCGGGGGGAGATGTTGAAGAAAATGCAAGAATTTTAAAGGCTGTTCTGTCCGGGAAAGAACGTGGGGCACGACGGGCGATAACATTAGTAAATGCTGCCGCTGCGCTGGTCGTTGCCGGACGTGCAGCAACCCTTCAGCGGGGACTGAAGCTTGCCGAGCAATCTGTCGATTCCGGTGCGGCTATGGATAAACTACAACGTTTAATTGCCAATAGCAGAGGAAAATAAAAACAATGGATATTTTGCAAAAGATTGTCGCAGCCAAACGGCATCGTCTTATTGAAGCTCGCAAGGTTCGTCCTTTGGCGGTAGTGGAACGAGAAGCGGCAAAGGCTCGCAAGGTGCGGGATTTTGCTTCTTCTTTGCATGAGACTCAACAAAAATTTGCCATTATCGCTGAACTGAAAAAGGCTTCTCCCTGCGCGGGTGTCATTCGCACTGTTTTTCCGGTAGAGACCCTGGCAGTAGAGTTGGAAAAAAATGGTGCAGCAGCCTTATCGGTTTTGTGTGAAGAAGATTTTTTTCATGGATCAGTCAACAATTTAAAAATTGCATCGTCAGTGGTTGATATTCCCTGTCTTTGTAAAGATTTTATCTTTGATCCTTATCAGGTAGTTGAAGCCCGGGCAGCTGGGGCAGATGCCATCCTGCCCCAGCTGCCCGGGCTTCAACTACCTGATAAGGAT
>CALGPR010000461.1 GCA_937960425.1 uncultured Lentisphaeria bacterium | reverse complement strand
AACCATTACCGTTCAAACCTGCAGCAACACCCGGCGACTTTACCGCAGCTTCAGCATCCGATTACTTTTTTGCTGAAGAGCTTGTTGTCGGCATGGATATTGACGTTGATGTGGATAAATTCAATTAAAATATAACTTTATTTTACCAATAGGAATACTATGACTGAAACCAGCTCCAGACTCCCTATCATTGCTATCGTCGGACGGCCAAACGTTGGAAAATCATCCTTATTCAATGCCATTATCGGAAGGCGTCTTTCAATCGTACACGAAATGAGTGGCGTAACCAGGGACAGAATCATTGCTCCAGCAGCATTCCACGGACGAAGATTTGAAATTATCGATACCGGCGGGATCGGTGTATTCGGCGAAAAACGGCATAACGGAACGTGGGATGCCCGTATTGCAGAACAGGCTAACGCGGCAATTGCAGACGCCGACCTGCTCCTTTTTGTCACAAACATTCAGGATGGTCTGGTTAATTTGGACGAAGAAGTTGCGGCAGCGTTACGTACACTTGGCAAACCGATTATACCGGTAATGAACAAATGCGACAACCCCAAACTGGCGATTGAAGCGACCCAGACAGAAGTATTCGGCTTCGGGAACGCTCATCCAGTCAGCTGTCTGAATCAGCGATGTATTGGAAGTTGCAATGAAAAAACTTCCTGAAACCGAAGCGGAAACGATCCCCGTTTCCTCTGAGCGTTCATCAGAAGAAGGCAATACTGTTCAAGATAGTGAAAAATCCTCACTGGACAACATGCGCATTGCTATCGTCGGACGACCCAATGTTGGAAAGTCTTCACTGGTTAATGCCCTTCTGGGCGAAGAACGCGTTATGGTCAGCAATGAAGCCGGCACAACCCGCGATGCGGTCGACGTGAATTTCCAGCTGCAATACCGGGAAGAAACCCTCAATTGCATTTTAATTGATACCGCCGGACTCCGTAAAAAGTCAAAAGTCGACAATGCGGTTGAACTTTTCAGTGTCATGCGCGCCCAGAAGGCGATTGAGCGGGCGAGAATTGTTCTTTTTGTGGTTGAATGCGATACGGATGGAGTAACAGCCCAGGATCGCCGGATTGCGTCATTAATTCATGAAACAGGCAAAGCCTGTATCCTTGTTGTCAATAAATACGACCTGCATAAAGATGCAAAAGCCAAACACTTGCTTGCGGAAATCCGGGCGACACTTACTGGAATGGATTATGCGCCCGCTGTTTTTGTCAGCGCCAAAGAGCATTACAATCTTGATCAACTGCTCGACCAGATTGCGCAAGTTATCGAACAGTTCACGATTCGGATTCCAACCTCATTGGTCAATCGAGTAATCAATACCACCTTGGAACAAACTACGCCGCCAGTTATCGGTAACGCGCCATTGAAGGTTTATTACAGTGCCATGATTGCCCAGGAACCGCCCACGTTCCTGCTATTTGTCAACGAACCAAAATATTGTGCAGCGAACTATTTGACATTTTTAAAAAACACGTTGCGTCAATCTTTTGACTTTACAGGGTTGCCCATTCGCATCATCCTCCGTGCCCGCCCGAAAAAAATCGCCAGTTTTCATACCCCCGACGCGCCCTCCGGCAATAAGTATCATGCCAAAAAACGTCGCCGGATCATAAAACATAAATAAAAGGATTGTATGTTATGAGCCGCATGATTGATTTAACGTTTACCCCGGGCCTTCCTCCGGATTACGGCTGTAAAGTCTATCGCAGGACAATTCCCCTCGCCAGCCCGGGCGTAAAATATACCGGGGTCGTTTATAAATTTGAAATCAACTCGATGAGTGGAAGTTATCTGGACCTCCCCGGACACATTGCAGAAACAGACAATGGTGTTGATATGGCCAACTATCCGCTGGAAAAACTGTTCCGACGCCGTGCTGTTGTCATTCATCTTAACCGGGAAAGCGGGTCAGGCGGAATTTCCGGAGCAGAACTTGAAGCGGCATGTCAATGCCCCATCCAGCCGGGAGATGCTTTGATCATCAATGCGCTTGGTGCAAAACCCTTTTATGCAATCGATGCACGAAGTGTGTACTTTGATAAGAGTGCCGTTGAGTTCATGCTGGAAAAAAAGATTGAGCTGCTTGTATCAGATGTTTTTGAATGCAAAACAATTGAAGGGGTTTTTCTGCGCCTCTTTGAAAAGGGGATTTCAACCGTTTGCTCTCCGGTTAATATGGATCAGCTGACCTCTCCGGAAGTAAAGTTGACAGTAATGATGCTGCCAATTCCCGGAGTAACGCAGTTTCCCTGTCGCATAATTGCCGAACTTCCTGATGACCATTCAAATTTTAAGGTTAGCACCAAATGAAAGGGAAAGAAAATGCTAACGCGTGAAGCTATTGCCAAACAATTACGGGATATGGGGTTAAAAAAAGGAGACCTCGTTCTGATTCACAGTTCAACGGCTGCTCTCGGGCCAATCGAAGGCGGAGTTGAAACCCTGGTAGACGCATTTTTGGAAGTCATTGGTTCAGAAGGTACACTTCTGGCTCCGGTTTTTGGATCGCTCGGTATTTTTACGGTAGCCGTTCGCAATCGCCCGGATGCAATTATCAGCGACTGCCCGAAAGGAACGATCGCAGCAATCGGGCCTCAGGCTAAATATATTTGTGAAGACCACTGGCGGGCAGCGACTGCTCACGGCGAAGGCACCCCCTACACAAAACTCGCGGAACTGAACGGTTATATTTGCCTTCTGGGAGTAGATCAGGATCGCAACACATCCCTGCATTCTGTAGAAGCACTGTTAGAATTAGCCTATCTCCGTACTGTTACAGAAGACCTGGAAACACCGACCGGCCGTATTTCCAAAACATGGAAATACTACCCTGGCCCACATCGAGACTTTATCAGCCTTGATAAATTGATGCGTGATTCCGGAAAAATGAAAATAGGTAAAGTAGGGAATGCAGTAACCCGCCTTTTCCGCTCCCGTGATATGTATGAAATTATGCTTGCGGCGGGCAAAATTGATCCGGCATTCTGTCTTTGCGACAACCCGGCCTGTGATGATTGTGTACACCAGCGGGCAACATTGATGGCAGCCCGCTTGAAGCAGGAAGACTTCAAATTGACAATTGCATCCAGTGTTGCTGGTAAATACATCCCGGAAATGATTGATTCGCTCCATGCATCAGGTTGCAATTACATCGAACTGGATATCATCAACGGTCGACCGGCATGGACACTCTCTGCAGAACAGCTGGCGGATGCGACAGCACAGCTTTCGGCGGCGAACATTGAAGTATCTGCGCTGCGCCTGACCGCTATTCCCGGAGACATTGATTCTGTTGTGGATACAGCGTTGGCTGCAGGGATAAAAACGCTGATTATGCCACTCTCTGCAGAAGCAAAAAATCACAGAGACAGCGCCAACCGTGCCGGAATGGAAGTTTATTTTGTCAATATCGGGTTGTCGAGTGTTCGAGCTGGCGAACTGTTAAATCTGACTGGTCGCCCCGGTTCCGTTTTAAACCCGCTGGAATTCGCTAAAGCTGGCGAACACCCCTTTCTGACCAGTTATCGTATCGGAAAATACCAACGCACGATCCGTCAACTTGACTTTGCTGACGGGGTTTACGACGGAACGCCGACGAATTGGGCAATGGGGAATGGAGAAGTAAAAGAGTTACTTTCCATTATCCGCTGTTTTTCCTTCAACGGTTTCGTTTCCATCTGCGGATCCAATAAGGGCATGGGCACACCGCGGGAATTGGTGAAAAAGTTCATTCAACTTCTCGACGAAATCTGATTTTCTGCCTCTTCGCGTAAAAAACAGTGTGAGGCGGATAACAATCTCAACAGTTATCCGCTTCATATTTTTTCTCAATCAGATAGTTGTTTTTCAGCCAATTGCAAAAAGAAAACATCTTTCGCAAACCAGCGATAAGATACTCTTGTAAAATTTGCTTTCCCACAACTCCTGTCTTTCCCGTTTCGTCTTATCCAATTCTTCGCTGCTGCTCAGCAATAAATCGACAACATCCCATTTCCTCCAGAATAACTCGAATTATCGCAGGCAGTATTTTCAGCATTTCAGAAGGCAATTTTCTATCCTCTGGGC
>CALGPR010000460.1 GCA_937960425.1 uncultured Lentisphaeria bacterium | reverse complement strand
TCTATTTTTACACCAACAAACTTGGAAAAATCAAAAAAAAATGATAAAGTAATAACATTTGTAAAAAGGTATTTTTTATTTACTTGCCTTGTATCATTACTGTAGACAAAAAACCGATATCATGCGGGAGAAAGGGTTTTGATTATGTTGCTCGGGTTTGATGATTTGGGTATCGCATTAGCGTTTTATGCCAATTTAATTGCCGTTTCCATAGGCGTAATTTATGGACTGATAAATTTCAATAAAGGGGACGACTGTGACGTTAAATTAGAGCGGGAAACAGTTCCATTTGATCACTGCAACCAGGAGCAGGAATGAATCATCTAATCCTCTTTGGCATCATCGTCGTATATTTAGCAATTATTGCATTTTTAAGCTACCGGGGATACAAACAAACTCGCAACAGCAGTGACTATTTGGTTGCCGGGCGTTCGATTCATCCTTTCGTTATGGCAATGAGTTATGGTGCAGCTTTTATCAGCACATCAGCAATTGTCGGCTTTGGAGGCGTTGCAGCAATGTTCGGGATGGGCCTTCTCTGGCTTCCCTTCATGAATATTGCGATCGGGGTTCTGGTAGCTTTTCTCTTTTTCGGACGCCGAACCCGCAGAATTGGCCATCGACTGAATGCGCGTACTTTTCCTGAATTTATTGGGGAACGTTTTGGTGACGGGAAGTTAAAAATTCTGTGCGGTGTAATCATTTTTTTATTTATGCCGCTATACTCTGCGGTAGTACTGATTGGAGGCGCGCGTTTCTTGCAACAAACGCTTGAAATCCCCTATCAATATGCTCTTTATTCCTTTGCCATATTCATTGCGGTATATGTAACTATAGGCGGACTGAAAGGTGTTATGTATATTGATGCCATGATGGGCTCCATCATGTTTCTGGGAATGATTTTTTTATTGGTTATGACTTACATATCACTTGGCGGAATTGGGGAAGCTCACAGTGCGTTAAGCGCAATGGAACCACTTGTTCCAGAAAAACTGAAAGCGGTCGGCCATGCTGGTTGGACAAGAATGCCGTTATTTAACTCAGAGTGGTGGTGGACCCTGGTCTCAAGTCTAATGCTGGGAGTAGGCATTGGCGCACTGGCGCAACCACAGCTTGCAGTTCGCTTCATGACTGTTCGTAGTGGGAAACAACTGAACCAAGCAATTTTAGTCGGGTCGATTTTCATTCTTGTCACAGCGGGCGGCGCCTATGCAGTAGGTGCATTATCCAACGTCTGGTTTTTCCGACACCCGGATTTTGGGGTTATTGCCCAGGAAGCAGCTGGCGGCAATCCGGATTTGATTATTCCGCTTTACATTAATCACGCTATGCCGAAATGGTTTATCTATCTTTTTACCATAACTCTTCTTTCCGCAGCAATGTCCACGTTAAGTTCGCTTTACCATGTCACTGGGACTTCAGCAGGACACGATATCTACGGGAATCTCTGCCCGCAACATCGTGAAAATGTTTTAGTTACCCGGGGAGCAGTACTGATAGGAATTGTCGTCAGCGTATTGCTTGGGCTGGCGCTGCCGGATGGAATTGTAGCAAGAGGGACAGCAATTTTCTTCGGCGTATGTGCTGCGGCATTTTTACCGACCTATTGTGCCTCAATTTATTGGAAACGCGCGACACGTGCCGGGGTCTGGAGCAGCATTATTACTGGAATTGTAATCAGCTTATTCGGATTGCTTTTCCTGCATCGATCCGAGTCAGCACCGCTGGGGATATGCCAGGCTCTCTTCGGCAAGACGGAACTTCTGTCAGAATTTCCCTGGCCATTTGTAGATACGATCGTTTATGCACTGCCTATTTCGTTCGCGGTGCTTATCGCGGTAAGCTTGTTCACCCGCCCACCGCACGAGACATTGCTCAATACATGTTTTGACGGGCTGGATCAGGTCAATCCGCCAGATAACCAAGAGTAAGTAATAATTAAGGAAAACAATTCTTATGGCAACAAAAATGCTTGTCAGCGGCAATGAAGCGATTGCCTTGGCTGCGTGGGATTGCGGCGTTCATTTGGGAACAGGTTATCCGGGAACTCCGTCATCAGAAATTCTTGAAGAATTTTCCAACCTTGGTGGCCATGCACAATGGGCACCGAATGAAAAAGTCGCGTTGGAAGTTGCAATTGGGGCTGCCTTTGGTAAAGCGCGAGCGCTGGTTACGATGAAACACGTGGGATTGAACGTAGCAGCGGATCCGCTGTTTACGATTGCTTACGCGGGAACTCCCGGCGGACTTGTGATTATCAGCGCAGATGATCCTGGGATGGCCTCCAGCCAAAACGAACAGGATAACCGTCGCTATGCAGCAGCTGCAGGAGTAATTATGGTTGAACCGACGGATTCACAGGACGCCTATGACTATTTATTCCATGCCTTTGAATTATCTGAAAAATATCAGTTACCGGTACTTTACCGCGTCACAACCCGTGTCTGCCATTCAAAGTGCGTGCTCAATCGCAGTCGCGAACACAAAGAATTAAAGCCAACACATTATGAACGCAATGTGAAACAAACAGTCATGATTCCGGCGTTTGCCCGCTTGGCGCATCGCAGTCTTCGGGCCAAGTTGCACGAAGCAGAAGAACAAAATAACGCGGGCTTTCTGGTTGAAGAGAAAACAGGTTCGCCAGATCTTGGAATTATTGCAACAGGGATCAGCTATCAACATGCTTTAGATGCGGCTCCGGAAGCATCGTTTTTGAAAATCGGCATGACATATCCCTTGCCGCTGGAACGCATTAAAGCATTTGCTGACAAAGTCAAGCGTGTTGTTGTTGTAGAAGAAGGGGATCCAATTCTTTTCGAAAATTGTCGTGCCGCAGGCATTCCTGTAGAAGGAAAAGCGGAAATGTACCGTTTTGGGGAGTTGAACGTAAACCGCGTCAAACGTATTTTAGCGAAAGACGTTACTCCTGAAGCACAACCACCTGCAGGGAAACCTCCACAACTATGCCCTGGGTGTCCACACCGCAAAACCTATGAAGTTCTGCGGGATCTGGGGTGTATTGTTTCCGGAGATATTGGCTGTTACACATTGGGGGTACTACCTCCATTCAATGCAGTCGATACCTGTGTGTGTATGGGCGCATCAATTACGGCAGGGCTTGGCATGCGTCATGTTCTTCCGGAAGAGCAAGCTCGAAAAGTGGTCAGTGTTATTGGGGATTCAACTTTTCTTCATACTGGCATCAATGGAATTGTAGACATGGTCTATAATCGTCCGACAACGGGACATGTTGTTGTAATAGTAGACAATTCAACAACGGCAATGACAGGAATGCAGGAAAACCCGGCGACAGGCAGGAAACTCGATCACACTCCAGCACCGCAAATAAGCCTTGAAAACGTTGTCAAAGCAATTGGTGTTGACCACGTCGATATTATTGATACGACTGCGGAACCGGAACGCTTTGCCGACTTGTTAAAAAACCGTTTAGCCTCCAACGATCTTTCTGTAATAATAGCCCGTCGCCCCTGTATCCTGGCGGCAGTAAAGATTCGCGCCTATGAAGCAGCAAATACAGCGAAGGAGAATTAATCCATGTGCAGTAATAAAATTGTCAATATCACTGTTTCCGGACTTGGCGGTCAAGGGGTTTTAAAAATAACCGATATTCTGGCAGAATATTTTTTCGAAGCAGGCTTTGACGTGAAAAAGAGTGAAGTTCACGGTATGAGCCAACGTGGAGGTTCTGTTTCCAGTGAAGTTCGTTATGGGACAAAAGTCGCGAGTCCGATGATACCTGAAGGAGAAAGTGATTTTCTGGTAGTTTTTGATGCAACACAAGTTGAAGTAAACCAGGCGAAACTTCGTCAGGGAGGTGTATTGATTACGCCTGCCGATATTGATGAAAGCAAAATCAACAATAAGAAAACGTTGAATATTGCTTTTCTCGGTGCTTTGAGCAAACACCTTGACGTTGATCCGGAAAAATTACTTGCAGTTGCGCTCCGCTATCTACCGGAAAAAGTGCATGAAGTCAACCGTGCGGCTTTTCAGATTGGTCGTGAAGGCAAATAATTGAAATAATAGTTTTGTGGCCATGAAGGGAAAAACTTTTTGCAAGAAAAAATT
>CALGPR010000459.1 GCA_937960425.1 uncultured Lentisphaeria bacterium | reverse complement strand
CCTCCAGTGAAACGACTGAAGTTCAGGTTGACAGTACTTCCGCAGTTGATGAACTTGTAATTGGGCATAGTTTGAAATTGACTGGAAACGTCAGTGAAGTTGCTTCTGTCAATGTTGCAGCGGATGCAATCTGGACCAATGAGGCTATATTGAATACTGGAACGGGAATGACCGTAAACTATTCCGCTGATGCAGTTCTTGGTGGAGCAATTGCCGGTGATGGTATTATGGCAATCAATGGTGGAACCACTCAGGATTTCAGTGTAGAATTAACAGCTGATTTGACGGCATTCAATGGAACATTCAAGTTGAAGGCAAAAGATTTCAGAGCAATTGGCAAAGCTTTAAAATTGGATGCTGAGAGCTTGATCAGCGGTACTCTTACAGCTTCGAACGTGGACAATGCAGGAAATATTTCCATCATTTCATCACTGCCTGCAGCGGCAGACAACAATCTGATTGTCACCAACCAGGCTGGAGGAAAAATTGGACAGATCCTTGGCAAACATGATAATGAAAATTATTTTGGCAGTTTGCAGATTGTCAATGAGGCTGGCGCCGAAATCAATTATATTTTGTCTGAAAATGATTTGTACCTGACCAATCGTGGAGTAATCCGCAACGCAGAAAATGATGCAATCAACTTGATTTATAACACCAATGCGGGAAACACCATCGACAATTATGGGACAATTGAGTCGGGCAAATCTGTGTTCTGGCGTATTTCCACGGCAGAGTATGAGCCAGAAAGCATTCCTCTGACCATCAACAATTATACTGATGCAGTAATTCAAGGCAAAACAATCTTTGAATTTATCGGGTACGGTGGAAATAACCGGGTTAACAACCAGGGCGATATCATTGCCGATGAGTACATTGTAAGCGGAACCCAGCTTTACAGCCATTATCTGGATGTGGAAAACGAAGGGAATATCTATGGCGGATTGGAAACCCTTTATGCCAAAGATGGCCTTACCGTAACCAACAGTGAAACTGGCGTAATTGGAAGATATGATTTCGGCACAGCTGAAGCTGCTGATATCCGTGACTCTTTGGTTGGGGTTTACTCCGATGGCGTTTTGTCTGTCGAAAATGCTGGTTTGATTGTCGGTTCCACTCAGGCAATCGTTGCGGAAGGGCAGGCATTGGTCAACAATTCCGGCAGCATTATTGGCAACGTTCAGTTTGGTGCTGCTGACGATCAGTTGACCAATGCTGGATGCATTACCGGCAATGTTGATATGGGAACAGGTTTCGACCAGTTAATCAATTCCGGGACAATTACCGGTGATGTTACCACAGCAATTCTTACCAATAACTCTGACGCTGTTGTTAGCGGTCAAGTTACTGCGTTGAGTGTGGAAAATTATGGGACTTTGGGAACTGTTGCAATTCAGTCTGGAACTCTGATGAATTCCGGCACAATTGATGCTGTCACTTTGACGGATAGTCAGGGAACTGTCATCGATAACAGCGGTTATATTCGGCAGTTGACAGATTCCGGAGCTCAGTCGATTGTGATGAACAATCTGGAAGCAGAAATAGGTGTTTTGAATCTGAACGCTGATATTTCCGAAGCGCATAACTCCGGTATGACTGGTGCCATTACGGCCGCTGCAGCAACGCAATTTTCACTCAACAATTATGCTGAAGGTTCAACTGGCGCAATTGACGCTTCAGAATCTGCCGTAAGCAGCCTATACAATGCCGGAACGATTAATGGCGATGTTGCCCTGACTGCCGGTGATGATATTGTTGAATTGGCGGGCGGCAAAATCAACGGGAATGTCGATTTTGGTGCCGGTGAAGATACTATGAAGGTTTCCGGCAACAGCACAGTCCAGGGGGATATCAATAATCTCGAAGAGCTGGCGGTTGAAAATGGGACCGTGCTTGCACTCAACGGTGATGCTGCAGTTACTGCACTTACTGGTAAAGGCGAAGTCAATGTTTCTGAAGGAAAAACTCTTACCGTTTCAGACAAAAATGTGTTCCAGAGTGTAACCGTCAGTGGTGATGGCCGGTATGTCGTCAATGCGCAAACCTATGTCGGAAATGGGATCAACGTGCAGATTGATGGCGGTATAATAGATGGCGGTGGACACGCATTTATTGGCGGTACTGCCGACGGAACATCATTGGATGGGGACGTTTCTTCTGTCTTGAATGATGTAACCATTAATGGTCATTACGTTGCCGGGAATTCCGATCGCTTTGTGACAGGGGCAGGCCCCGGCAATATTTCCGGAACAGTTTCGACTGTTTTCAACAGTGGTTCCATCAGTGCTGATTTGCGTGGCAGCAATACCAGAGGCTACAATAATCTTTCTGAAAGATCGACTGTCGGCGCCGTTTCTATTACCATGAACGGCGGTTCAGTAGGCGGGGCCGTATTAGGTGTTGCCGCCGGAGTTGAGGTTATTGGAGACGTAACAATCAATATTACCGGAGGCACCATCGGTGAATCCATTTATGGTGGATATGAGTCGGTAATCGGCGGGAATACTTATATTTCCATGACGGGTGGCCACTTGATCGGCTATCATGCTGAAAACGAAGATTGCAGCTGGTCGGGTATTTTCGGCGGTTTGGCATATTCACGCAGTAAATTTGCCGGTAATACAAACATTTTGATTGGTGGCGATGCAGTTGTTGACACCAATATTTATGGTGGCAGCTGGAACGATGGGGATATTGACGGCAGTGCAACGATTACGATCGACGGTGGCACAATCAATGGCAGCATCTATGGTGGCGGCTATGGGTATAGTGACGCGTTGGCGGAAATTCAGCAGGATGTGGTCATTCATCTTAATGGCGGTTCAATTTCTGGCTCAGTATATGCAGCCGGGAATGAATACAGCAAAGTCCATGGCAGTGCGGCAATCAATGTTTCAGCCGATATCGTGACTGGAGAAATTTCCGGAGCAGGAAATCTGGTAATGGGTGAATCCAGCTTGAATGTCACTGCAGAAACGCTCAAAGCAGCAGTAACAGATTTTGACGTTGTTAATGTCAATTCTGATGTTGTTGCAAGCGGTATCTGGAGTGAAAACGGTATTGTGATTGCTGAAGGAAAGACGTTGACTTATGATCAGAGCGGCAATGTTGTTGACTGGAATAACACGGTTACAAGCCAGACGGATGCCAAATTGGTCATGTTTGCCGACAATGTTTACCTGAATGGCAATGATATTGTATTGGATGACAGTATATTGACCGGCAAGTTGTACCTCGGAAACGGCAATAAAACTGCGCAGAACGGAGATCAGACTGTTGTGCTCAACAATGTCACCGTCCAGAATATTATTGCTGCAGGAAACGAACGTACAGAAAGCATTGAAGGGCTCGTCAATTATGGAGATGTCAGCCTGACGCTGAATGGCGGAAGTGTTGCCGGCAGTATTTATGGCGCTGGAATTTATAACAATGACATGGTTGGCGATGTTACCTTGACGCTTGACAGTACCGAAGTAATTGGTTCCGTTTATGGTGGCATGCAGGCAGAAGAATCATTCCATAATAATGGGCAGAAACCGACTTGGAGTAAATTGGAAGGTGATATTGCAATTTCTCTGAGTGGATCAACCCATATTACCGGCGATGTTCGAGGCGGTCATACTGCTTCTGGAACAATTGCGGATGGCAGCCGGCCAGTAGTAGAAGGCAACATTGCAGTAACTATTGCGGATACGGTTCAGATTGACGGCCATGTTTTATTGCGCGGTGGATCCAGTTGTTCCGCTACAGGTATTGTCAGTCTGGCAATGACTGGTGGATCTGTCGCCGGATATATTGTCGGCGGTGCAAACGATGCTTTGGAAACGTTGGCAGTTGGTGGGGTTTCCATGAGTATTACCGGCGGTAGTGTACATGGACTGGCATCGGCTTATTATCCCGCTCCATTTAAAGGCCAGCTCTTTTCTGTAATCGGTGCTTATGCCTCCACGAATGGCGACGTGAACATGACGTTTGGCGGCGATGTTCAGATTGATGGTGATGTCATGGCTGGCTCCATGCTGCAAAATGCAGTTGTTGATGGCAATATTAACGTTGTTATCGATGGCGGTAATTTTGGTACAACAGAACG
>CALGPR010000458.1 GCA_937960425.1 uncultured Lentisphaeria bacterium | reverse complement strand
GTATAATGAACAGAAACAACGGATTATGAAGTTTTTCCTTTAGGCGCTTGTAAAGGCAACACAGATCGAGCAGGAGGGGGTCCTGATGAAGATTTTCCGCTATTGGGTCAGGCAGCCCGTCGAAATTGAAGTCGACGGAGAAAAACGTATCATTATTTGCATTGGCGGTTCCAATGAGTCGAATCAGGCTGCCGTGCAGAATGCGTTGGAACAGGCAGAATATGTCCGGCGCAGAATCATTGGGACGTTTCGCCCGGAAGCAAGTTATACCGCTTCTATCCGGGAAGAATTTGTTGAACAGCTTTCCTCGGATGTCATTGTTACCAGAAATCACTACGGTGCTCTGGTGATGAACAGCTCTGCTCTGATGTTCATCGATATCGATCACCCGCATATGGAACTCAAACACAAATTTTGCCGCTTTTTCAGGAAAACGTTGAATGAAAAAAAGATGATCGTTCAACAAATTGAAGCGCTTGCGCAGGATCGTTATTCACAATTCCATTTTCGTGTTTATGAGACCGCTGCAGGGATTCGCGTCATGGTGACCAACTGGCCGGCGGAACCCGGTGCCAGCGCTACCCAGGATCTTTTTGAGGCTTGCCATGCTGATCCGCTTTATGCTATGCTTTGTGCACGGCAGCGCTGTTATCGCGCTCGCTTGACACCAAAACCTTATCGCATTCACGTCAAGGGATTCCATCGTTCCTGGCCTGTCTCCGAAGATGTCATCCCGCAACTCTCTTTATGGCAGAAAGAATATGAGGTCGCTTCACAACGCTATGCTGTTTGCCGGTTCATTAAAAACATTAATGGCCGTTTTTCCAGCCCGGAAATCGAATATCATGATAAATTGACTCATGCTTACAGCAATTTACCGTTGGCGTAAAATATAAGGCCGTAATTGTTGTGTTTGCCTCGATTCATGGGATGGAGACATTGAGAAATAACGCTGCTTAAAAAAGCATTTCAGAAGCCCACGCACAATATTCAGCAACAGGGTGTACCCGTACTTTTTCCCGGGAGAGATATCGCCGCAACAGTAACGTACACGATGCCAGAGGAAGCAGGAATATTCCAGCATGATATTTACTGTGGTA
Source organism: uncultured Lentisphaeria bacterium (assembly GCA_937960425.1). GTDB lineage: Bacteria > Verrucomicrobiota > Lentisphaeria > Victivallales > Victivallaceae > UMGS1518. The sequence continues at coordinate 2,580 of CALGPR010000458.1, read as the reverse complement.
AAATTTCCCTCTGTAATATTGATTGGCCTTGTGAATTTAAGCTGCATCTCGTACAAGGATCTTGTTTCTCAAGACACCCCAGACACAAAGATGTGTCCAGAAAAAAAGGCAGGAATACATAAATACAAACAGTAAAATAAATACCAGACTCTTACGTGTCAGGAAAGTTCGTTCAGTCGCTCCTGAAAGATTATCATTGCTGCTATAAACAAAACTAAACGGGTTAATAGAATTGTAAGAAGCGCGAGATTTTTGTCAGGGTCTTTCTCCCTCCGACGTGGAAATTTTTGTGGCGTCGTGGAAAAAAACGTAATACCAGTACAGTGGGTATAGCAGATTAATCAAGGATAAAAATGCCTCTATCAATGGATCTATTGAAGTATCTCCGGTGTATTCACGAAACTCCTGACGGATTCGATAAATCCAGATGAAACAATGCGTTCCGAAAGTTAATACTGAGACAAGAAGGATCTGTAAGGCTAAAACGCTTTTACATGACATTCCCTCTGCATTGGAGGTTAATTTTCAAGAAATAAACGGAGTTGTTCCCCATTTTCAGTCGGCAAAAGAGTTTTATTTTGTGTCGTTTGCTGCGGTTTCGGCAATTCCTTCAGGATGCTTTTCAACTCATAATATTCACACAACTCCCAAATTTTTTCGTAGTTCGGAGCAGTACGCTTCAAACACTCTGCCGGGGAGGGAAATCCGGCTGGATACTCCTGCTTCAGTTTGATCAGTTCCCGGTTGCGCAGAAGAAGTTCCTTGAAGTCTATCAGCTTTGCCCGTTGTTTTTCATTTACGATCAATTCAGGATGATTCCATGCTGCATCCAGAGACTCTGCCTGCGCCAGAATTGTTGCTGCGGTCTTCGGCCCTATACCCGGAACTCCTTCAATATTATCTGAGGTGTCGCCAAGCATTGCAAGGTAATCAACGATCTGCTCAGTGGAAACTTGGAATTTTTCATGTACTGCTGCGGCATCTCGAAGCTCAAATCCGCTGTTTTTCCGGTCCGGGATCAACATTTGTACGTCATCGGTAATCAACTGGGCCAAGTCCTTGTCTGAACTGACAATACGCAGCGCTTTGCCTTCGGCGTTTACCGCGGCAAATACCGCGATCAAATCATCCGCTTCATAATCGGGGCATTCCAGCAATGGCCACCCGAATGCCTTCGCCAATTCCCGGATTGCCGGCAGCTGTTTTTGCAGTTCTTCCGGCATTGGCGCTCGATTTCCTTTATAGGCCGGGAGTAATTTGAGGCGGAACTGAGGTTTCCCACAATCAAAGATCATCGCCCCATAAGTGGAAGGGTACTCCCGTTCCAGTTGGAGCAACAGTTTGCAGAAAACAAAGATTGCGTTTGTATATTCCCCTTTGGAATTTGTTAACAGGCGGATCGCGTAAAAGGCACGGAAAATTTGAGAATACGCATCAATAAGAAGTGTGTCGATCATAACTCGGCCCCTGAAGATAAAAAATTGGGGTTTATACTCTTGCGCAGTTTAGAGGAGTAATTATGAAGAGGAGAAAATTGCGTATAGGTTGCGCAAAAGCCATAAACCCCAATCACACGTTAATATAGCATGGTAAAATCAAGATTTACAATTCTAAATATGAAAAAAAACAATATTTTTTAAGAAAAATTCCGATTTTCTACCACGCCTCAGTAGTGTAGGTGACGATCTGTTGCGCTGCATCGCGTGCCGCCTGTTGAATTGCCCGTTCCCGGTTGGTTTCCAAATCCGCCTGTACCTGAAAATCGGTTGTCCCGGTTACCTTGCGCTGCGAGACCAATGGTGTGGCTTTCCCGGGGATAATTACTGAAAATTCTACATGGATTTGCACAGTCCATTCACTGGGAAGAAAAACAACATTGTCATCATTGGAATCATCGCTGATTTCACGGAACTGAACGCTGACAATGCGGGCATTGACGATGCAGTCAGCTGTGTCAAGGTCTTTGAGTTGCAACGAACCGTCGGTCATAAACTGCTCGCAAAGCAATTGGCGCATTTGCGCTGAGACATTATATGCTGCCGTTTCATTGACCACTGGCGCAATCGCAACACTTTCCAGTTCCGGATGTGCAATTGAGCCAACGTGATAGCAGCCAGCAAGGCAAAGCAGTACCAGCGGGGTAAGATATATGACAACTTTATTGCGGAACAGTAAACTTATTTTTTTCATTTTTCCGTTTCCTTTTCAGCAGTGTCCACTGATTCAACTGCTTCTTCTTCATCCGGCGGGGCCTGTTTGACGGTGTTTCGCGGCAGATTCAGTGCCCGGATTGGCAATAGGTATTTCCCGTCACTGCCTTCCGGTGTAATTAACAGTTCTCCCTGCTCTTCGGGAATTTGATAAACCGGAAAGTTGTATTCTGTATCAGGAACTTCTGTCATATATCGTTCAGGGACAAAGGTTGGGTCCAGCTCTGTCAAAAGCTCTTCCGCATCATTAACCTGTCTGGTATCGGGATACTCCCGGAGGATTTGCGCCAGATAGGCTTCTGCCGCATTCAGTCGTTCATGGCGGCGATAATATTCAGCCGTAGTGAACAGACGTTTGGCTTCATTTTCC
>CALGPR010000457.1 GCA_937960425.1 uncultured Lentisphaeria bacterium | reverse complement strand
ATTGAAAACCTGGCCGAATGACTTCGTCAAACTTTTCGCCAGGCGACAATTTGAATTGCGTGATGAAAAAGACGAAATCATCGCCGTTGCTTCAAGCGAATGGCTGGTACTACACGCAGATACCCTGCGCATTCAACGACGGGAAGCACTGCCTGAAATTATGCCGGATAATGCCGACCTGCCCTGTTTTTTTCCCACGCTCGACAAGATTCAGGAAATCCCGGTTCAGAAAATTCTCTATTCGCCAATCATGCCTGAAGCCATTGATGTCAATCAACATTTGAATAACGCCCGATACGGTGCTATTGCAGATAATTTGCTGGTGCAACTTGCAGGAAACAGGAAATTTTCAGAGTTTCAAATTGATTTCCGCCTTGCGGTAACCACAGGCAACGGCCTTCTTTCCGGCGGAATCATAACGGGAAATACCATCTATTTAGCCGGATACGAGCGCAATCATAACCACTTATCATTTCAGCTCACCGGGCTCTTAACACCGGAATCATCACGATGAAAATTAATCGAATTGTTAACATTCCCATCCGTTTTCCTGTCGATGCTGTTCTGAGCCGCCTTGGCAGGTATAGACATTTTACAGAAATTTCCATAGAACAGAAACGTCGTCTGGATGCAGTATTTCAGGAGGGGTTTGCGCTCTGTCAGTTAACCGGCGTATGGGGACAACTACCCATTCTGGAACATCGTGCTGAAGAGACCATTCTGGGAGAGGCAATCTGCCTGCCCGGTTCTGGTCCGGCAAAATTGTTGGCCAATTCTTCCGAAATTCTTTTTTTCGGCGCGACCGCAGGAAACAGAATTTATGAAACCATTCAAGCCGCATCTTCTGCCGGGGAAGGATTTCGTGCCCTCTGCCTTGATGCTGTTGGCAGTGAATGCACCGATGCAGCAATGGACTTTATGCAACGGCTCATTTCCGACAATCTGCGTCGCCTGGGAAAAAAGGTTACCCAACGCCGCTTTTCCCCTGGATATGGGGACTTACCGCTGGAGTTCCAGAAAATTCTGGTGCCGTTGCTGCAAATGGAAACCATCGGGGTAACATTATCTCCCAGCTGCATCATGTCTCCGGAAAAAACAGTAACGGCTTTCGCAGGAATCGAGTACAACTCAAATTTTATCGATTGAAAAAAAACCGATTCCATGTATATTTTGCGGCAAGGAAACTTCGGCATACCGGCTCCTGCAGTTGGGAAGCAGTTTGAGATACGCGCTGCAGAACTGAACGTATGTCGTCCTTGATTCTTCCGTAGCACATGATACGGACTTGGGCTTTCGGTTGTTTCCGCTAACTTATTCAGCAAGGAGAATCCATGAAATGACTCGTTTGGAATTTCAACAACTGATCGCCCGGAAAGTCGTGATCCTTGATGGGGCAACCGGTACTGAATTAATCAAACGCGGCATGGGACAAGGTGTTTCCCCGGAAGCATGGGTTGTAGAACACCAGTCAGCCGCCTGTGATATTCAAAACTGTTATGCTCGTTCCGGCAGTGATATTATCTATGCCCCCAGTTTTGGCGGGAATCGGATAAAACTCGGCGAATTCGGTTTGGCCGGGAAGACAATTGAAATCAACCGGACAATTGCCTCTTTCTCCAAAGCCAATCTCCAGTCTCGTGCATTTGTCTTTGGAGATATCGCTCCGACAGGACAATTCCTTCTCCCTTATGGAACGATGCGCGTTGAAGAATGTCTGGAAATCTATCAAGAACAAGCACAGGCTCTTTTCGACGGCGGAGTTGATGGTTTTGTTATTGAGACAATGATGGATGTTGCGGAAGCGAGACTGGCAGTCATTGCTGCCCGGTCTGTTTCTGCGGATTTACCGATTCTGGTCACTATGACCTTTGATGAAACGATGCGCACACTCGCAGGGAATGATCCTCTGTCTGCTCTGGTGACGTTGCAAGCTCTTGATATCGACGGCTTCGGATGTAACTGTTCGACCGGCCCGGAAAAGATGCTTGAAGTTATAAAGATTCTGAAACCGTATGCGACGATCCCCCTGATTGCCAAACCTAATGCAGGCTTACCGCATCTACATGAAGGGAAAACCATTTTCAGTATGGATCCGGCAGAGTTTGCGGCATTCGCGCCTCAACTTGTTGCCGCCGGAGCCAATATTATCGGCGGATGCTGCGGAACGACTCCGGATCATATCCAAGCGGCAGCAGAATCCGTTCGCTCTCTTCAAGGAACGCCGCCTCTCCGAAAACATCTTGCCGCAGTCTCTTCTCCCCGGCATGTCACTTTTTTAGATCGAGATCAACCTTTCGTTGTCATCGGAGAACGCATTAATCCCACCGGAAAAAAAGCACTTCAGGCAGAGCTTCGCGAAGGGAAAATGAATCTGGTTCGGGAATTTGCTGCCGATCAAAGCCGCTTGGGCGCCGCTTTACTTGACGTCAATATGGGGCTTTCCGGAATCGATGAAAAGGAAATGATGCTGAAGGCGATGGAAACAGTTATGCAGGCAAGCGATCTGCCATTGTGCATTGACTCAACAAATCCCGAAGTCATCGAAGCAGCATTGCTTCACTACCCCGGACGCGCACTGGTCAACTCCGTATCTGCAGAGCGCAACCGTTTGGAAAAAACTCTGCCGGCAGCAGCAAAGTTCGGAGCAATGTTTATTATGCTGCCGTTAACTGACGAAGGTATTCCGGAAACCGCAGAAGGGCGTATGAATGTCGTCAAAACCATTTACGATGAAGCGCAGAAATACGGATATGGGAAGGAAGATTTCCTGCTTGATGCATTGATTATGACCGTCTCGTCAGACCAGAATGCCGCGCAGGTTTCTCTGAATCTGATTGAGTGGGCGACACGGCAATTCGGCTGTGGAACCACCTGTGGTCTTTCCAACATCAGTTTCGGAATGCCGCAACGTCCCTGGATCAATGCCGCTTTTCTGGGGTTGGCAGTCGGGCGTGGCTTATCCAGTGCAATTGCCAATCCGGCAAATGAACTACTGATGTCTCTGGCTGCCGCGTCTGACGTCCTTACCGGGCGGGATAGAAAAATGCGGAGATATGTGGCAAAATTCGGCAACGAACCCGTTTCCCCAGGTATTTCAATAGAAAAAAATGCCACGATTGATCCTCTTAAGCAAGTTTATGATTGTGTTCTGGAGGGTGATGACAATAGAATTGAAACTGCGTTGCAAAACGCTCTGAATGCCGGAATTTCTCCTGACACCCTTGTGCAGGAGGCGCTGATCCGGGGAATTAACCAGGTTGGAGTTTTTTTTGAAGAAAAGCGGTATTTTCTGCCGCAATTAATTCTCAGCGCTGATACTATGCGGAAAGGGTTTACCTATATCGAACCGCTGTTAATTACGACTGAAGAAACACAAACGGAAAAAACAAAGGTTATTCTCGCCACAGTCGAAGGAGATATTCACGATATCGGGAAAAATATTGTCGGCTTAATGCTCAAAAACTATGGATTTGAGGTCATCGACCTTGGAAAAGACGTTGCTGCGGCAAAAATCATCGCTGCAATTCGTAAAGATAATGTTAAAATTGTCGGCCTGTCTGCTTTAATGACCACGACGATGACACGAATGGAAGAAGTTATCAAAATGGCAAGAACCGAAGGGTTAACCGACGTTCGCTTTATCATTGGCGGAGCAGTGGTAGATGCCGAATATGCAGCAGAAATTCATGCTGACGCATACGCGGCTGATGCAATGGAATCGGTCAGAATCGCAAAAAAATTTGTTGAAGAAATGCAAAAAAAGCAGTAGAAGTTTTTCAAGAGTCGTCTATAGTACCGGCAGTAAATAAAAGATAAATGTCTGTACAGCTGAAAAAAATCGAGGTTCAAGCATGTTGTGTGATGTCTGCAAACAAAATGAGGCGACCATCCATATTCAGGAAATCGTCGGCAACGCGAAGAAGACAATGCACCTTTGCGCAAACTGCGCAGCTGTCAAACAGAAACAGGGCGCTTTGGAATTCGGTGCGTTCAATCTGGCTGAAATGCTTTATAATCTGTCGTCACGTATTCCGGGCGACCGTAATCAGTCTTCCGCAGAAGCAACATTACACCCGGAACTTGAGGATCTATCCTGCGCTCATTGCGGATGGAATATGGCAATGTTCAGGAAAACCAACCGACTGGGCTGTCCGGAATGTTACAGTGCGTTCCGCCCATTCTTAATCGCATCATATGAAAAAAATCAGAAAGGCAGTCAGCACGTCGGGCACCGTCCGGACTCCACAGATGGGACAGAGGTGGAACTCTTATATCAATTGAATCTGATGCAGCATGAACTTCAAAAGCGGATTGCCACTGAAGATTATGAAGCAGCAGCAAAACTCCGGGATCAAATTGTTGAAATGGAAAAACAACTTGCCGACCATCAGGGAGGCAAGTAATGAGTTTTTATAACCCATTTACCGCAGAAGAGAAATTCTGGATTCGTCCCCTTACCTTTCTTGGGGACACCGCCGAAGATACGGCTCCGGCAATTCTGTCAAGCCATATTTGCCTGGCTCGAAATATTCAACCATTTCCCTTTCCTCAGGCGGCGACGGTTGAACAAATGCTCCTGATTGTCGATGAAATCACCGATACCCTCGCCAAAATTGCGCCGGAACAACCGTTCTGGTCAATTCCTTCTGCCGGTTTGGATGAGATCGATCGGCAAATTCTGCGGGAACGAAAGATCATAGAACAGGAATTTTTGCATTGCGGAGCTGGAGCCCACCTGATTGCCCGGCCAAACGAATGTGTTTCTTTCCAGATTAACTGTGAAGACCACCTTCACATCCTGACGCATCATGCAGGACTGAAACTCAAAGAAGTCTATGAAGAAGCAACACAATGGGAAAAACAGCTTTCGGACAATCTGCCTTTTGCTTTTGATGAAAAATTCGGTTTTTTAACCGCTGTA
>CALGPR010000456.1 GCA_937960425.1 uncultured Lentisphaeria bacterium | reverse complement strand
TCCAAATCCGGTGGCACGCGGGAAACAAAGAATAATTTGATTGCTCTTGAAGATGTTTATGCAGAAAAGAAACTTGAGTTTGCCAAACATGCCGCCGCAATTACCATGAGTGGCAGTGAGCTGGATAAGCACGCCCGTTCCGCTAAATGGCTTCGCGTCTTTGAAATGGCGGAATCCATTGGAGGCCGTACCAGTGAAACCAGTATTGTCGGTCATCTTCCTGCTGCGGTTGCCGGAGTTGACTTTGGTGCCTTCTTAGATGGCGCTTGTGCAATGGATGCTTGGACCAGAACTCCAAACTCCGAGCTTAATCCAGCGTACATGCTTGCAGCAATGTGGTACATTGCCGGCAAGGGGAAAGGGGATCGCAATATGGTTATTGTTCCGTATTCTGACCGCTTGATCCTGATGAGCCGGTATCTTCAGCAGCTGGTGATGGAAAGTCTTGGGAAAGAGCTGGACCTCGATGGGCAAGTAGTTCATCAGGGCTTGAATGTCTTCGGGAATAAAGGGGGGACGGATGCGCATGCCTTTATTCAGCAGCTCAATGATGGACGTGACGATTTCTTTGTAACGTTTATCGAAATTTTAAAAGATGCCCGCAACGTTCCGGTTGCCCCGGGAATTACGATGGGGGATTATTTGCACGGGTTTGAAGCCGGATTGGCTGCTGCGCTTCGCAGCAAGGGCCGTCAGGTAATTTCGATCCAGATGGATCAGGTCAACGAGGAAAATCTTGGAAAGTTAATTGCATTGTATGAGCGTGCAGTTGCTGTATATGCGGAATTTATCAATATCAACGCATTTCATCAGCCGGGCGTTCAGGCCTATAAACTTGCTGCTGGTGAAATCCTGGAGTTTCGGGCAAAACTTTTTGATGCGTTGCGTAAGATCGGCAAGTGTACCGGAACTGCGGCGGAAATCGCTGCAGTAACCGGGTATTCTGATCGTGAGGTGGAGATCGCCGGGTTGCTGGATAAAGCGGCAGCAAATTGCACTTCTGGTAAGATTACCCGTTGCTATGAGGCTGGCAAAGGCGTGATTTACACGATTGCCATGTAATTTACTTGTTTTGATTGGACAAAAAATAACGCTGTTCGCGCGGGCGACGGCGTTATTTTTTTGAAAATGGAGAAAATAACTGGTTATGAGTGTGTCGATGTTTTTCAGCGCGAAAGAGGCCTGCGATTATCTCGGGATTGAAATGCCTGAAGCGTGGGCACAGGTTGAAGCGCTGTATCCGGTAGTGCTGAACTCTTATTATCTGGACTTGATTGATCGGAAGAATTTGTGGAATGATCCGATTTTTCTTCAGTGTATGCCTCAGGTTGCAGAGTTGGAAGATATGGACTCTGCTACGGATCCGTTGGCAGAAGAGGAACAGTCGGCAGTGCCGCGACTGATCCATCGCTATAGGGATCGGGTGGTTCTGCTTTCAACAGGGCATTGTTATATGCGTTGTCGTTTCTGTTTCCGGAAACGGGCGTGGACGCGCGGACAGGAATTAGGGGTGATTTCCGATCAAGAACTTGATGCGGCAGTTGCATATTTACAAAAACACCCGGAGATTCATGAAGTATTGATATCCGGTGGTGATCCGTTGACATTGCCGCATCAGGTGTTGTTGCGAATCCTTGAAACGCTCAGTGCGTTGACTTCAATTACTGTGATTCGTATCGGTAGCCGTACACCGGTGACGCTGCCGGGAATATTGTCTGATGAATGGATAG
>CALGPR010000455.1 GCA_937960425.1 uncultured Lentisphaeria bacterium | reverse complement strand
TCTTTATTTATAAAGATATTCCTTTGATTCCTGCAGAAGATAAAACCTCTGAGAACAACCCATGGCAATGAGCTTCTTTCAGTACAAACATAAGGCCATTCCTGTCAAATTCAATTGGAGATAAACTCATGAGCTATAAGATACGGGAAATGCATCCGGAAGAGTATCCCCTCTTGCGTGATTTTTTATATATGGCAATCTACTTGCCGGAAGGCGTTGAACCGCCACCAGAATCGATTCTCGATTCCCCTGCCCTTCAGGTATATATTGCGCAATTCGGCAGTTCCCGGCATGACAAGGCCCTTGTTGCTGAGTTGGACGGGAAAATTGTCGGCGCGGTCTGGAGTCGCATCATGAATGATTATGAACACCTGGATGATACCACTCCTTCCCTGGCGATGTCAGTATGTCAATCCTGTCGGCGTCAAGGCATTGGAACGGCACTGTTGCAACATTTGCTTGTACTCTTGAAAACCTCCGGCTATTCTAAAGTCTCCCTTTCCGTTCAGAAAGCCAATTTTGCAGTAAATCTGTATCGAAAAAATGGATTCTTGATTGTCGCAGAAAACAGCGAAGAATATATTATGGCAGCAACTCTTAAAAAATGAATTCAATTGCTGGGGGATAACGCGATGAAAATAGAAATCAGCAAAGATTTTCCGCAATACTTCCAACCTCTCTATCCCGAAGAATTTGAATTATTTTCCCATTTTGAAGTAACTGCAGGCATTCCGACTGTTCTCTTCGCAATTACTACCTGGAAGGCGAATGGGAAACCCAATGTCTGTTTTCATGCGTGGAGCTGTTTTCACGGGGATAAAACGGCTTTTTTTGCTGTTATGGGAAATCTCTATCAGCATACCCACACCTTTGCAAATCTTCAAAGAGAAAGATGCTTCTGCATCAATTTTCTTTCCATGCGCTATTACGATAATCTGGTAAATACTATCACGAACAACGATGAAGAAACCGATGAATTTGCCGCCGGAAAGTTTACCATTTCCCCGGCAAAAACCATCCATTCCCCAATGATTAAAGAAGCCTTTATCAATCTTGAATGTACCGTAAAAGAAGTACAGGATCTGAGCGGGGCAGGAATCACAGCTATGGTCATTGGACAGGTGCAACATGCCTCTGTCGCCACAGAATACGCCCGGGGATATCCAGAACGATACAACAAAGAAGGGTTCATGCTTCTGGTTCCGGCTCCTCAAAACCTTCTTTCTGGAAAGCCCAACCCTTCTGCAATCGCTACTGTCAATCTTGAAAAATTTGATTGATTCCCTCCGTCCCGACGTCAAAGGCAGGAAAAGCCTTGCTACACATTATCAAGCAGGCAAACCGTCAGTTTTTCTGGGACTCTTTTTTTCCAATCTGAGTGATATCACGATTTTTCAATCCTCGCCGGAAAAACAATTCAAATATCTTGATTTTGTACGATTGCAAAACGGATGCCAAGATGTAAAGTACCCGAAAAATGATCCGGAGAACAAAAATGAATTCTGTCAGATTGAATAATGCTCTTATCCTGCCGGATATCGGTTTCGGCACCTATAAACTCGAAGATAACACCGCAGGAGAAGCCGCAGTGTCAGAGGCACTTCGTTGCGGGTATCGACTCTTTGACACTGCAAGTTATTACAAAAATGAGGCGATGATCGGTAGAGCCGTCCATCTTTCCGGTATCCCCCGCAATACAATTCTGCTGGCGAGCAAACTCTGGAACGATGAACAGGGATATGCCAATGCCAAAGCCGCATTTTCTCGTACTTTAGACCATCTCCAAACAGACTATCTGGATATTTACCTGATTCATTGGCCCATCCCACGAGGGCAACGCGCAGGTTATGAAGCGCGCATTTTGGAAACTTTCCGAGCCATGGAAGAACTCTATCGTGCCGGAAAAATCCGTGCGCTTGGCGTATGCAACTTTCGCCCGCATCACCTCCGCCACCTCGTCGCTTCCGCATCTGTTCTGCCGATGATCAACCAGATTGAAATTCATCCCTACTGCCAGCAACAAGATGTCGTAGACTACTGTCATCGCAACCATATCGTAGTTCAGGCCTGGAGCCCCCTTGGCCGCGGAAAAGAATTTTACGATCCCGTTCTCATGCAAATCGCGCAACGACATCAGAAAAGTGTCCCGCAAATCATTCTCCGCTGGCACATCCAGCGCGGTGTCCTGCCCATTCCCAAGGCCGCTCGTCCGGAAAAAATGGTGGAAAACCGTTCCATTTACGACTTCACGCTTTCAGAAGAAGAAATGAACGCGATCCGCCTTCTGGATCGCCCTGGCTCCATGGCAATCAACCCGGATGCTATGGATCGCGATTAATCGCTGGAAATTTGATTTTTCAGCTGGCAAAAAATAAGAGTACCTGTACAGTAAATCAAATTAATCATCACCCAATACAGGAATCACTAAAATGACGGAATACAAAGTATCCAGCCTGCTGCGGCAATATCGCGGATTGCTGGTTCTTTCCGCTTTAACGCAGACCATGTTTTCCATGATGGCACTGACGCTTCCATGGATGCTGAAAATTGCCATTGACTCGATCCTCCCGTCACGCGATTACGCGACTTTTTTCAGCTTGTGCCTCCTGATGCTGATGATCTATTCGTGCCGATTCATTATGCGAATTATTACTGGAGTGATCGGCACGTATACAGTAACCCGCGTTCTTCTGGATATCCGGCAGAGAATTTTCAAGCACCTCCAAAGCTTATCCTTGCGGTTCTATGATGAATACCGAACCGGAAAACTGATCAGCAATGTCATCAGTGACGTCGCCCTGCTGCAGGGGTTGGTCGGATTGTGCATCGGAATGTGCGATCAGTTCTTTAC
>CALGPR010000454.1 GCA_937960425.1 uncultured Lentisphaeria bacterium | reverse complement strand
TACGATCAGTTTGAGAACTGCCGTGCGTTACCTTCGGCTAAAGCTATGGAATTCCGGGAGATTGCTATTTCAGCCAATGCGGATGTTCAGCTGTCTTTGTTTCAATTGATTAATGCCATTTCTTCCATTAATCAGGCGCCCGCCGTTGCCGTAGAACGGGAAATTACCCGGACTCTGGAGAAAATTTATCAGCAAATTGACCAGTATCAGAAGATGGAGGACTTTCTTGCCGAGGTCGAAGCAGCAACGCTGCCGGCAGGATTGCTGTTTGAACGCGAATATATGGAAGTTAAGCGCGAACGGCCGGCGATGAGTCGGAGCTTGGAGCAATATCTTAATCAGGTGGAAAGCGCTTATCTCGAAAAATAATCAGGAATTTTTGAAAATGTTGGCAAAAAGAATTATTCCCTGTCTTGACGTTACCGGTGGCCGGGTGGTGAAAGGCGTTAATTTTGTTGATCTGGTTGATGCCGGAGATCCGGTAGAGGCGGCACGTGCGTATGATGCGCAGGGCGCAGATGAGCTGGTTTTCCTGGATATTACTGCATCCAGCGATAACCGCGCAACGATGGTTGATGTGGTGCGTCGTACTGCCGAGCAGGTTTTTATTCCGCTGACGGTTGGTGGCGGGATTCGTACTGTTGCGGATATGCGGTTGATGTTGAACAACGGTGCAGATAAAATTTCTGTAAATACAGCAGCGATTCATCGTCCGGAGCTTTTGAGTGAGGGTGCGGAGCGTTTCGGTAGTCAATGCGTGGTGCTGGCTATCGATGCCCGTCGCGTTCCCGGAGAAAAACGCTGGCTGGTGTATACCCATGGCGGGCGTCGGCCGACAGAGCTCGATGCCGTGGAATGGGCGGTTCGGGCTGTTGAACTGGGCGCTGGAGAAATCCTCTTGACCAGCATGGATGCTGATGGAACCAAAAATGGCTATGACTGTGAATTGAACCGCATGGTTTCCGAAGCTGTGAATGTGCCGGTAATTGCTTCTGGAGGCGCCGGGACTCTCGAACATATATTGGAAGTCCTGGAATACGGTAAAGCTGATGCTGTGTTGGCCGCCAGTATTTTCCACTTTGGAACTTTTACTGTACCTCAAGTGAAAGCATTTTTGGCCAAGCACAATATACCAGTACGGCAATTTGTTGATGAATAGAATTTTATGATCAAATAATTGCGGTTTTCCTCCTTTTCCAGACACATGATTAATTCATTCCCTTCCGGGAGCAAGGAGTAGATCGCAATGAATGTAGAATTTCTTTTCCAGCGGCGCCATGAGCGTTATCTTCGTCAACTGGAGAGCTGGCGGCGGAGTGCTGCAGCGTATTCCGGTGGTGCCGACTATATCGCTAAGGCGCTGATCCGCCATCTTTCTGAAATCGAACCGGAATTTCTCGAACGTCGCAACCGGGCGTATTATTTTAATTATCCTCGTCGTATTGCAAGACTGATTACTCAGTATGCCCTTTCTGTTGACCCAATCCGAACCGGAGCGGCCCCGGAGCTGGTAGAAGATTTTTCCCGTCGCGGACTTCGCGTAAATGAGGTTATGCGGCAGTTTTCCACAATGCTGAATGTGTACGGTTGCGCGTGGATGCTGATCGATATGCCTAACTTTGCCGGAGAAGTGGATCTGGATCGCCGCAACCGGGAAAAACTTCGGCCTTATGCAACGGTTTTGGCGCCAACTCGTGTTACAGACTGGTCATACCATTCGGATGGCGAATTGGAGTGGGCAGTGATTGAAGAAGAGTGCCGTTGCGCTGCTGACCCATTCCAGCCGGCAGTCAGAAAGATTCGCAGAAAGCTGTTCACCCGGGAAACGTGGTTGGCATTGGAACGGGAAGCCTCTGGCGGGCCTGTGCGTATTGTCGGGGAGGGGACACACCACCTCGGAGTTGTGCCGCTGATTTACGCGGAAGAAGTGGACGGTTTTGGAATGGCTGCAAACCATTGGTTTGAAGATGTTGTGCGGATTTCTGACGCGATTATGAATAACGAATCTGAGGCACAGATGAATATCATCAAACAGCTTTTCGGGCTTCTCGTTATCAGTGATTCCTTTGCTCGGGGAGCGCGTGCGGCCGAACGGCAAAATGGCCGGACAGACGGGCAGTTCAGCCATGTGATTGCCCGTTCTGCAGCAATTGTTGAAAGTCCCGAAGAGCGCGGGATCAGCCGGTATATCGCTCCAGGAGGCGCGGAAACGGCAGAAATTCGTGCCGAAAATCTCACTTTGAAACGGGAGATGTTTGAAGTCGTTGGTATGGCTCTTGCCAAAGAGACCAGGGCAACGGAGAGCGCGGAATCCAAAGCATGGGATCAACAGCTTTTGCGTCAGTTTCTTGCCAGTCGCAGTGAACTTCTTGAGCAGAGCGAAATCGCTGCATGGAAAATGATGCGCTGCTATGATCCGTCAATTCCCCTGCCGACCGTTTCTTATAATCGTGATTTTTCCGTCGTGGATTTAAAGGAATCGGTTGAAGCATTGCTGGGATTGAACAAAATCACTGCCGGCTTGACTTATCGCCGAGAAATTGCCAGAACCGCAGTGTCGTTGCTGGAAAAATTCAAAAAAATTTCTCCTGACGATTATCAACAGGTTCTCAAGGAAATTTCTGAAATAGAGAAATTTGATCAGGAGACTGCCGATGTTTGAGCTGGACTGGAATGGCCCGTTGGTTGCTGACGGGTTCTTAAAGACGATCATTACTCTGGAAGACGGGGAAGTCAATTACCGCACATATCCGGTACGTTACCTGTTGTTGCGCGA
>CALGPR010000453.1 GCA_937960425.1 uncultured Lentisphaeria bacterium | reverse complement strand
CGCCGACATGAATTGGAGTACGGGCAAAAATAGTCATCAGCATTTTTTTCATTTTTTTATTCCTTTATTGGTTGTTTGTATTGAAAATTAAACATTTACAGTAATACCAATTCCAAAGCCCTGCTCCCCGCGCTGCCCACTCATGGATCTGCCGTGCAAAGCTTTATGAAGAGCCGCAGCCGCGGCACAGTCTTCACAGTCAAAATAGTAAACACTGCCCGCTGGAACCAGCAGCCTTGTGGCTCTCGGAATTCCGGCTGAAACTTCTGTCCCACCCGTTAATTTCCAGCCTGACATTACCAGTGGTTTATCTACTTTCGCGGCAACAAGCCTGGCCTTTATCGGCGGCAGAGCCTGAAGCCGTTCGCGCCACTCATCACGAGATTCTCCTGTACGTCGTGGGATATCTCCATTCCGCAGCTTCACCTGACCATCCTGCCTGTCAACCCAATCCGGCAAAAAACCGTTGTTGAAAAGCGCCGGTGATAACAGCACCCATTTGACCATTGTCGTCTCTGCCCCTGATGCCGGGTTGAGCGGAGGCCATGGGGAACGTCGATGATCTCGGATCGCTTTCATGGACGCAATACAGCGTTGCCCGCCAAAGCAGAAGTCGATGGTACTTTTTTGGGAAAAAAATTGCTCCAGCAAGTCATCATTGAGTTCGGCAAATGCCGCCATCCCTACCTGGTTATCTTCTCGGAGACGCAGGTATTCAGCCAGATAAAATTGCCCGGAATTTGTGCTTCGCGTTTGGGGATCAATGCCAATTCCCGGACGCAATTCCCGGGAAAACAACTCGCTCGATGGAATTGTTTGCACATTGTCAGCGCCTTCTCTGGCATAACGTTCCAGTTCTGCCGCCGTGATCCATTCTCCCAGCTTTTCCTTGGAAGGAGCAGCGGTACTGTTGAGAACTTTACATAGCGGCTTCGGAAGATTATTGCTGCCACGGTTTTCAGCCGGGTATAATTTTCCCCCCGGAACAAGGTCGCTCGGAACCGGAAAACAGATTTCTCCACGATAAGTCGGAAACGGCCCTGCTGTACGCAAACTTTGAAGCCGTCGGACTGGTTTGCCTTTTACCGGGATAATTCCCAGTTTTTGATACAGGCATGCCAGAAGCGCGCTGTGGAATTTCCCCGGTAGAGGCCATGTGCCGCCTTCGCCGATTGTTGAACCCAGCATAGGACGGGCGTCTCGGCAGAACAAAACGTCCCTTGGGGTGATAGCCAATTGCAACATACTCATTTTTCTTCTCCCATCCGGTTGATGAAACAGGCCAATAAAAACAGATTGATGAAGTTTTCACAGGATACGTCGGCATCCTGGTCGGAGTACACTTTCGCTTCCTGTGCAAAATAAATGTGCGCTTTCTCCTGAAAGGCTTTAACGTCTGAATCCATCTGCTTTACCTGCTGTTTGCAAACGTGATCGAACTCTGCAGCGATGATTTCGCGCATGGCAGCGTCCGTCAGAGGAATTTTCCCAGGACAATAAGGGGCGCAAAGGGCGGCAAAAGCATAGGCAAAACGTTTGGAAAGTTTTTCATCCAGAAAGGTCAACTCAGTAAAGTTATCAAATAATTCCAATGCCCCGCAATCCCATTTGCTGCCCCAATGGAGAATTTCTCCACTCCGCTTCAAGGCTGATACGGCAACAGCTCCACGCTTGTACTGGTCCTTCGCCCTGTGTTCTGCTTCACGTGCTTCATTTACAAGATGTTGCAGCGGATAGTGCATGTGTCCGATAGCAATGCCACAGGAGACATCAGCCCGAATTCCCGGAACTGTTAAGTAAGCACCGAGGTGGCCATCTGCCGGGTCAAGTTCTCTAAGAAACCCATTGACTTCGCCCTGGCACCATTGTTTTTTGAATCGCTCAGGAACTTTACCCTGAAAGAGGTCGCGGAGGGCCCATGCACAAGCAAGGACTTTGTCCATAGGAAGCATGGCAAGAACATCATCTCCTCCAGCATAAATCAATTGTCCATCAAAATCTGCAACAACTTTTCCCGCAATTCGAGAAGTGAAATTGGTCAACATTTCGCTGAATTGGGCATGATACCCTGGCGATAGCGGCCGTTTTACCGATTGGAAATCAGGAATTCTGTCCTGAAAGTATTTTTTTGCATTCTCTTCCAGAAGGTCTGCCAGGAACGGGGCGTTGTCACCATTCATCCATTTCCCCATTCCGTCACCGTCCATTGCCAGAATGGCGATATAGTCCCGATTGACTGCATTGCCGTCAACAAGGTCTTCAGTGGATTGGAATCGGCGTAGTGCTCGATATTTCATTTGCTGGGAAGAGTCCAGACGTGCTGACAGATAACTGTCAGTGTCGTTATTTGCCCACAGACGTTTGATGATCGTAATGGCTCCGTAAGGTCCTTCATTTTGTTTGAACCATGGTGACTCCGTCTTCCAGAACGATTCCGGGCCGATCGTCTCTTCTTTTCCGGTCAGGATGTCCTTGAGAGAACCTTCCTGGCGGTCATCTGTTTGAAATTGTGCAAACTCACGTGTGTTGCGGCGGGCCGCCAGCGCACGAAAGGCCTCTGCAATATTTAAACTCCAGGCAAATTCGGCACGGGATAACCTGGTACAGTTTTTATCGGCATAGTTTCTGCCGTCACGGTCTTCCTGCGGGATTTTTTCTGTCGCAATTTTGTAAAGGTTTTCCAATGTTTTCCGCATGGAATTATCCGGATATTGTTTCAGGGCTTCCATTGCTTCATCCGCAGAGGCAAAAAACGGCATGGTCTGGTAGGTGATTTGCCAGAACTGTTCCGTTTGTTTATCCCAACGCTGTTCCCAGTTTCGTATTTCCGGAAAGTTACGGCAGAGACGGGAGA
Source organism: uncultured Lentisphaeria bacterium (assembly GCA_937960425.1). GTDB lineage: Bacteria > Verrucomicrobiota > Lentisphaeria > Victivallales > Victivallaceae > UMGS1518. The sequence goes on along the minus strand of CALGPR010000453.1, from coordinate 689 downwards.
AGCAGTTGTCTCCAATTTCCTTCCAAACAGAGTGGATCGCTTCTTCTGCCAATTGCGCTAATTTTTCCGCCCGATCAGAAGGAACCAGCGCCAGGAAACGATTGGGCAATGTCGGAGCAAAAAGTCGATTAAATGCTTCATTCCGTCTTGCCGGATCCGGAGCATTGCCTGTTGTTCCGTAAATCCTGTGCCACAGGCTTTCTTCTCCTTTGGCGCCAGTATAGCAGATGCGATCAAAAATTTCTTTGTTCGCAAGGTCAAAAACACCTTGCCCGCAAAGGTTTGGAAAAATGACTGAACTTGGTCCGATTTCATCGCTTATGGCTTTCATCGCATGAGCCATCAAATAGGAAAGCAGATACGATCCGCTCCAAAGGTCTCGGGTACTTCTTGCCGCTGCAATAAAATCCTGCACGGGACCTAATTGAAACAGCAGAAATGACGGAGTAATTTTTTCTTGCTCTGAGTTTCGACATGCTTCAAATGCAGCAGTTAAACTCATATGTTCCCAGATCGAGTGATCCGCAAGACGGGTATCCGCAGGAAACATTGCCAGGTCCGGGCCGTTTTGTTGGGTAGAGTCAGCGAGTGCGGTACTTTCTTTCCAGCGGCGCCACAGTAGAAAGAAAAAGTCTTTCCAGGAATCCGCTTTGATATGCATCGCTCTTCTTAATGTCATTGCGCTTTAG
>CALGPR010000452.1 GCA_937960425.1 uncultured Lentisphaeria bacterium | reverse complement strand
GTTCGAGACACTTCTGTCGCCCGGGCGAAAAGTCTGCTCCCTGCCCCCGGCCGCAAAAACGAAATATTCGACACCATTGCCACCGCATGGCGACCATGAGAATTTGCTGCTCCGGCGAAGGCAAGATCTGCAAGCGTAAAGGTAGCTCCCCCCTGCGCAAAGCCAAGACCATTCAAATGTTTTTCACTCATAGGCATTTCTGCTTCGGCACATCCTTCTCCAATGGAAGTCAATTGAATTTCATTGCACCGACAGAAACGGTCATCCTGATTCAGCAGTTGCATCAACTGGCGGCGAGCTTCTTCAATAGTAGCCATTTTTCACATCCTTTTTCTCCGGGAAATAACAGTTTTTGTTCTGCTCAATTCTCAGGAGGGTCTTTCACAAAATTTAACAAAACAATTTCCGGCGGGCACATAAAGCGCACACGTAAAATACTTGAACCAACGCCTTTAGACGTTACTGCGACGCGGTCATCCTCGACATAGACCCCTCCCGACAATTTTTTTCCATGCGAAGAAGGCACAATCAACGGGCCAATCCATGGCAATCGCACTTGTCCCCCATGGGTGTGCCCGGAAAGCACAACTTCATACTCTGCACCCAACCCGAAAAAAACATCCGGACTGTGAGATAAAACAATCGTGGGCAACTCTTCTGCAACAGGACGGAATCGCTCGCCCCGCAAACGGATTTGTTCCGAATCCTTGATCGTTTCATCAGCAGTCATATCCGCCAGTCCAATCAGAGCAAAAGAATGTCCTTTAAACTCAAGGATTTCATATTCGTCTTCCAACAGGCGAATCGGGCTTTTCTCAAAAGCCCGAACCATTGCCTCCCTGCCCCACCAGATATCATGGTTTCCGAGTACTGCATATACACCTAATGGCGCAGATAAATCAGAAAGAATGGCGACGATTTCATCTTGCGATGCACTGGAAGCATATTGGGGGCCGCCATACATATAATCCCCCAGGAGGACAATCAGATCCGGATTTGCGGAATTGACAAGTTCGACCACTTGACGCAGCCGCTCTTTTGCTCCAGGAGTATTTTCGACATGCAAATCAGCAAGTAACGCAATCCGCAGCGGCAACATGTCACGCGAAAACTCTGCCGGAGCAACAACTGTTTCTTCAACAACCACCAGTCTGCGCGGCTCAATCTGCCAACAGTAAAGCAACAAAAGCAACCCGATAACCAGCACTGCTCTTATCGAGAAAATCACTCTACGGGATTTCAGCCCCGAAATCCATTTTCTCATAACGATTCCGCGGTCTCCGCAGAGACTTCAGCCGCAGGCCCATTTGCCATAACAATTCCAGACGCAGAAACCTGTTTCTGCCATACCAGCCACAACGAAAAACTACCTGTCCATACTGTATTGGAATGAACATCTTCCAGGAAATCCCCACGAAAACGCTCTACCGCCATTTCCAGCATTGCTTCAGTCGTTGTCGGAGTCGCACGGTCTTCAAATAAATCATAATCCTTGGTGTTCGGGCGGCTGGGATTCCCGGTAAAGACCGGGATGAACCCAAAGAGATAATAAGTAAAATTCTGTGCCTTGACTGATGCCACAGGATATGCCACAGTTTCCTCTGTCGGCACGACATTGGATCTGACGGATGAGATTGTCGCCGTCGAGCAGCCAGTCAGCAAAAGGCCAGAAACAAAAAATAAAAAACTCTGCTTTTTCATTCAACTACCCTGAATTACTCTGAACATCCAGCAAGCTGGAACAATTTTGATTCAACCATATTTTCCGAAACGATGTTGGAAATTCCTCTCTTGAACGCATAGAAATATCTTCTTTCATTCCCTTTTCGTTCAACTCACTTCCGCCATCTCTTCATCTTTCAATATACGTCAGGAAAGACCGGATTTCAACGTATTATGTACAGCAGAGGGAATGAAAAAAAACGATTTTGTCTACTTCGGCACTTCCCAAAGTGCTGATTTATGCTATATTAGTAATTTGGAAAAGGTGCCGGTTTTTTTGTATCGGCACAACTTTTTTTAAAAGTCGAATGATATTGTTTTTTATTTGCAGGAATGCTGTGCCGTTCAGTTCTCTGAAAACGGGTTGCCTCCGACCATTTTTCGGCAGCGTTTCTGCTTGAAGCAGGAAAATCGTTGGAGCAAAGCAATTATATGAGTACGACCAATCAGATGCCGAAAGCCTATGAAGCGGCAGAAGTGGAAGCAAAATGGTATCCACTTTGGGAGTCGCGTGGTTATTTTCACGGGAACGTCAATCCGGAAAAAAAACCCTATTCGATTGTAATTCCCCCACCGAATGTAACCGGTATTCTGCATCTGGGCCATGTTCTTAATAATACACTTCAAGACATCCTGATCCGATACAAACGGATGTGCGGCTATGAAGTTGCGTGGTTCCCGGGAACAGATCATGCCGGGATTGCCACCGAAAGCAAAGTCGAGAAAACCCTTCGTCAAGCTGGAGAGCCGGGCCGTGATGAACTCGGCAGAGAAAAGTTTATCGAAAAGGTCTGGAGCTGGCGTGAACAATACGGAGGGACGATTATCCGGCAGCTGCGCAAACTTGGCACCGCCTGCGACTGGGAACGGGAACGTTTCACAATGGATGAAGGGTTGTCACGCGCTGTCCGCAAAGTTTTCGTTGAGCTTTACAATAAAGGCTATATTTACCGTGGCCAGCGCATGATCAACTGGTGCCCGGTAGCGAAAACCGCACTCTCTGATGAAGAAGTTATTTACAAAGAGGTCGATGGAAAATTTTATCACTTTCGTTATCCCCTTGCTGATGGAACGGGCTACCTGGAACTGGCTACGACCCGTCCGGAAACCCTGTTCGGAGACACCGCCGTGGCCGTCCATCCTGAAGATGAACGGTATAAGCATCTTATTGGTAAAAAAGTCAAACTTCCACTGACAGACCGGGAAATCCCGATTATCGGAGACGAGCATGCAGATCCGACCAAAGGGACTGGATGTGTCAAAATTACTCCGGCACACGACCCGAATGACTTTGCAGTCGGGATGCGCCATCATTTGCAGTGCATCAATATCATGAACCAGGATGCCTCTTTAAATGAGCTTTGCGGCCCGGAATTTGCAGGGCTTGACCGATTCACTGCTCGGGAAAAAGTCGTAGCCGAGATGGAAAAACTCGGTCTTCTTGCCGGAGTTGAAAATATCCGCCACAGTGTCGGCTACTCCGAACGTGGTGATGTCCCCATCGAAACGCTGGTCAGTTACCAATGGTTCTGCAATATGAAGGAACTTGCAAAACCGGCAATTGAAGCAGTACGTTCCGGGGAAATCAAATTTTATCCTGAACGTTGGACGAAAGTCTACTTCCACTGGATGGAGAATATCCAGGACTGGTGCATCAGCCGCCAGATCTGGTGGGGACACCGGATTCCCGCCTGGTATAATGATGAAACCGGCGAAGTCTACGTGGGCATGGAAGCACCGACTGCACCGGGGAAATGGCGGCAGGAAGTGGATGTACTCGATACCTGGTTCAGCAGCTGGCTCTGGCCTTTCTCTGTCATGGGTTGGCCGGAAAAAACGCCGGAGCTGGAGTATTTTTATCCGACAGAAACTCTGGTCACTGGGCCGGACATCATCTTTTTCTGGGTTGCCCGCATGATCATGGCCGGTTGCGAATTTATGGGAAAAGTTCCCTTCCGTAATGTATATTTTACCAGCATCATCCGCGATGAAATCGGCAGAAAACTCTCAAAATCGCTGGGGAACTCCCCTGACCCACTGGATGTGATTGAAGAATACGGAGCAGACGCGCTGCGCTTCTCCATCATTTATATTGCTCCGATCGGGATGGATATCCGGTATAACAATGAAAAATGTGAAATCGGCAGAAATTTTGCCAACAAACTTTGGAATGCCTGCCGATTCCGTCAATTGCAGGGACCAGTTTCTCCCGGCTTCCGTGATCTGGCTGGGGTCAATTTTTCCAAGCTGACGCCAGATGAAAAATGGATGCTCGCGTGGATTAACGAAACCATTCGCGAAGTGAACAAAGCGCTGGACGAATTTAACTTCCATTTTGCTGCACATGAAATTTACGAAGTTGTCTGGAGCTCTTTCTGTGACTGGTTTATTGAAAGCTGCAAAGTCCGTTTCCGCATGGGCGAAGCAGAACGGGAACAGGCTTTGCGGGTATTGGATTTTGTGATTTTCAAGATTTTGCGGATGCTCCATCCCTTCATGCCGTTTATTACCGAAGAGCTTGCCCATCAAGTAGGATATCTTGCTGATGACGAAACGATCATGAACGAACGATTCCCGCATCTGGTGACAGATAAAAACATTCCGTCTATCATGGATGAAGCGCCGGACCTCCTTGACATGGTTGAAGGAAAATTCCAGCTGGTACGAGCTGGACGTGCATTGCGTGCTGGTTGCGGTATTCCCGATAACAAAAAGGCATATTACTATATCAAAGCAACTGACGCGAATATCGCTGAATTTCTGCAAGGCGAAACGGCTTCTCTGATCGCCTTGTTGAATGCCTCTGACGTGGAAGTTTCCGTCGAGGACTTCGATAGTGCGAAACACGGTGCAGCCCCATCGCAACTGGCAAATATTGGAACAATTTATCTGCCGCTGGCAGGTTTGCTGGATATTGAAGAAGAAAAGAAAAAATTGAACAAGCAGAAAGAAGACTTGTCCAAGTGGATCAAAAGTTCCGAGGCAAAATTATCCAACGAACGTTTTCTCGCCAAGGCACCGGAACAGGTAATCGCTGATGCAAAAACTCAGCTCGAAGACCTGAGAGGAAAACTTGCCCGAGTTGAAGAACTGCTGAATGCTTTGAATCAATAAAACCATTATTCCCGCCCCGGAGCAGGAAATTACCGGGGCTCAAACTATTCTATCTAAAGGGGATTATCATGATATTGCAAGGAGTATACACTGCATTGGTTACACCGTTTACCAACGGTGAAGTCGATTACGGCTGCCTGCGCGATCTGGTAGAAATGCAAATTCAAGGCGGTGTTGCTGGAATCGTCCCGGTCGGTACCACCGGAGAAAGTCCTACTCTCACATACGATGAACACCAGAAGGTCATCGCAGAAACCATCGCAGTAGCCAAAGGACGCTGTCAGATTATCGCCGGAACCGGGGCGAATTCTACTCGCGAAGCTGTTGAAATGACAAAGCTGGCAAAGGAAGCCGGTGCTGACGCCACACTTCAAGTAACTCCCTATTATAATAAACCGACTCAAGAAGGCCTGTACCGTCATTTCAGTACAGTTGCAGATGAAGCAGGTCTGCCAGTTGTGCTGTACAATGTGCCCGGCCGTTCCGGCATTCCGATCGCACTCGATACGGTTGTCCGGTTGAGTAAGAATCCCGGGATTGTCGCCATCAAAGAGGCGGCTGGCAGTGTTGAACGTGTCTCACAAATCCTTGACCGCTGTGAAATTACTGTCCTTTCCGGTGACGATGCATTGACCATTCCAATGATGTCTGTCGGAGCCAAAGGAATCATCAGCGTAGCGTCCAATCTGATCCCAAGAGAAATGAGCAACATGGTTGCGGCCATGGAGCGTGGAAATGTCGCACTGGCCATGGAACTTCATAAAAAGTATTATGCCTTTTTCCGCGATCAATTTATTGAGACCAACCCGATTCCGATCAAGGCCGCCATGGCAATGGCCGGCCTTCTCCGGGAGGAATACCGGCTTCCACTTTGTGAGCTTTCAGCAAACAACCGCGTAACTTTGAATAATACCCTGAAAAAGTGCGGAATCATTCAATAAGACCGACATGACGCAAGAAGGCAATCTTCTTTTTGAATCTGTTTATGCACCCGACAATGGACCTTTTTGCCGTTGCCGGGTGCGTCTGCTTTCAGAAAATACCCGGGAATCTCAAGAAAGTATCGTAGTTCTGATTCCGGGAATTTTCGGCATGTATCGTTCATTTGAAGAACTTCTGCCTTTTCTTCCGAAAAAATTTACGATTTACCGGTTGGAATTCTCGGCAGATACGGCACCCGATGGCGCAATTGCTCCCGGAGTTATTTTACCAGACACCCCGGCAAAACTGTTACTTCAGGCAACGGAAGCTCTCCACTGGCAAAACATCCATTTGATTGGGCACGGATTCGGCGGTGAAATCGCCATACGAGCTCTTGGCGATGCCAGCTTTTCCCCCAAGGTAACTACTTTGACACTATTGTGTGGAGCTGGTATGATGTCAGTTCCCAATCGCTTCGTGGAGCGATTGGCATCTCTTGACACAAACAACTACCTGCTGCGTTTTGCCAATCCGGATCTTCAAAGTTATATTCTTCTGGAAAAATGCTTTGCAAATGCTGATGAAATAACGCCGGAACAAATCCAACGATTTGCTGACGCTCTCGCAATTCCCGAATGTCGTCAATATATCATTGGCGTTGCCCGTACTTTGGTTAATTCCGATATTGCCGGAACTCAGCGCATTGCCCGTACCCTTACGATACCGACTCTACTAATCTGGGGAGCAGACGACTCATTGACGGAAGTAGCAAATGCGTTTCTGTTCCAAAGCTGCATCCCTAACGCAGTACTGCACTTGCTGCCGGAGTGTGGCCATATTCCTCAAGAGGAACAACCACAGGCATGCGGTGCAGCAATTACTGAATTTCTGGCAAATCCTCAAATTGTCGTCCATACAACGCTTTCCAGCCATTCAGACAAAGAAATTGCGCCGATTTCGGCAGAAAACTCCAGTACCCCGGTCCGAGTCTGGCGTAATACCAAACTGAAAATGAGTAAATTAGTGGACTATTGGAGTTTTGATGCGGCAGTGATCTTTCTTTTTATCAAACTACTCCAGCTCGCAAAAAAACTGGGAATGCGGCCAGCAGAAAACGGCTGGCGCAAAGCGACGGGAATTTTCCTGCGCAATGAATACTCCAAATTTGTCCTCGGCTCTTTTCGGCTGCGGTATTACGGAAATCAGACAGTCCCAACTGAACAGAAAAGTGCCTGTGATCTGTTAATTTCCGAGTTGGCAAAATTTTTTCGCGCCCAACCGGAATTGCATTGGTCTATCAAAGCTGGAACATTCCGTACCGGACGCCGTCGTTCTTATTTCACGGATATTGTCGAAGCGGTCGTTGATCGTAACGGCAACGTTGAAAAACTTATTCCTCATCTGGATGATACCCGTAACACGTTTTCTTTACTGAGCAGTGACCTGGTTGACCGCCTGCTGACTGACATGGTCATGCAACACAACCAGATGCGTCATACAGCAGATCGAAAACACCCGGAAATGCTTCGCCGTAAATTGTTGAAGCTCCTTCAGCGTTATCCGGATCTGACTCATCAGCAACGTAGCGACCTGCGCCTGCTGTTAGACCGGTTACTGGCATCGACCTTTGTCTATTTTGAAATACTGCCACCTGCAAGCTCGCCGGATTCCCAGCGGAGACGCCTGGCAACTCCGGATTTAACCCGGTATAAACACCCGGGCTACGGTCTGCTCAATATCGTCTGTCGCCTGACGCCGGATTATTCGGAAGCAGATTTATGGATTCAATATCATCACGTCCCGGTCGATGGGATGCCAATGCAGGAACTGCTTCAACGTCTCAAAGATCAGTGGGGATGCCGTGGCAAAATCCTTTTCCCGGCACTCGGAACGCCGGAAGCGAAGCCAGAACTGACCTACTACGGAAACCGCCTGTTCCGGGCAAGGATTTTTGTCGATTTTGAACCGTTTCTAAAAGTGCGTAGCTATTTGAACAAACACTATGCAAAGTGGATGGACGGACCGGCAACTGTAGCTGGAATGATCATCTGGGGCCTGGCTCAGGATCCCTATTTCCGGGACAATAAATTGCTTTTTCCGGTAGATACCTCAGCAGAATTTAACAAATCGCGGCCGCGGGAACGGGAATTAAGTTTGATTTTCATTCGCCCGGCTCAATATCGCAACCTGGTCAAACCGCTCTCTGGATTTCTG
>CALGPR010000451.1 GCA_937960425.1 uncultured Lentisphaeria bacterium | reverse complement strand
TTATGGATCCATTCTTGTGAACGTTCTACAAAAGCATCGATTTCTGAAATTGGAACCAGTTTGGGGGCGCGAACAATCAGCTTGCCATCAGGTTTTACCTGAAGCGCAATTGTTTTGCGGCAGCAACGGATTAACTGGTATTGCAACTTCCGGAAGATCATCATAGCTGTTGCAACGCCTGTTCAATAACATTCAGTTCTGTTTCAGACGCATAAGGAGCAGCCCCGCTGCGGCCATTTTGACCCTGTTGACGAAGTTGTTCCGGATTGGCAAGAAATTTCATTACCATAGCATGAACAAATTCAGGTGTACAGTCGGCATTTTCTACAACGGTTGCAGCATTTAAAGATGCCATATATGCAGCGTTTGCATTCTGGTGCAGCTCTGAAGCGTAAGGGTAGGGGATTAAAATAGCATATTTACCGAAATAGAGCAGTTCCGCAACTGAGCTTCCCCCGGATCGGGAAAAAACCAAATCTGCTGCTGCATAAAAGAGTTCCATCCGTTCGCTTGCCGCGATTGCTACAGCAGGGATTCCTCGTTGGGCATAATAACTGTGCACAGAGTCAGCCATAGTTTTTCCTGCAAGATGAAGCACTTGGAAACGACCTTGGCATTTACATAACCCTTCTGGAATATTTTCATTGAGCGTTTTCGCACCCTGGCTGCCGCCAAAAATTAAAATAGTTGGAAGATCTTCCTGTAAATTTCCCCGATATAAGCTGTTTAATTCTGCAATCGCTTCGGCCTTCGTTGGGATATTTCCAAGCAATTCCGGGCGGATTGGCATGCCGACGACTGATTGGCGGCAATGAATGGCTGCAGCATTTACGGGGGGAAAAGCGCTACCCAGGTGGAGGGAGAAAAAAGAAAAAAGACGGTTGGCTTTACCAATTTTTGCATTTCCGTCATGCAGGAATAGTGGAATGTTTCGAAGCTTTGCTGCGAGGAGTGGCGGCAAGGACGCAAACGAACCCATTCCTAAAATTGCATCCGGCTGGAATGTTTTTATGCATTTCGCACTGATTATTGTGCCCCGGCAAATTCCTTTGAAAAAATTCGGAAGAGTTCGCAAGTTACGCGGAGATTCCATTAACGGTAGAGGAAAAACTTCAATTCCATACGATTCCGCAATTGCTTTTTGTGCAATAACATTTTTTCCTCCAAGCAGAAGCTTGACTTCGCCGCCTTGTTGCTGGAAGGTTCTTGCAATGCTCAATCCCGGATAAAAGTGACCACCCGTTCCTCCGCAAGTAATCAGCAATCGTTTCAGGCGTTTGGCGTTTTGTTCATTCATGGCTTTACCTCTTCCTTGTGCCAGAGCCAATGCGGAATATACTTTGCAAGGCGTTTATGCAGCGTCGGATAAAAATCCGGAATGGCAGTGTCAACGGCTACACTCATGAGAAATCCGAGCAGAATAAGGCTCATCAAAAGGTTGCTGCCCCCGTAGCTGATCAGTGGTGCGGGGATCCCTTTGGTGGGAAAAGCTCCGGAGACAACGCCGATGTTGATTGCTCCTTGCATGACTATCAACATAACTACTCCATATGCCAGAAGCATTCCCTGGCGTGTGCGGGCATTAATGGCAATTGCGGCGCCGAAAAGCGCCAAAATCAGGTAAGTGGCGATGACTGCCACCAGTGAAATAAAACCAAGCTCTTCGCCTACGATCGAAAGAATGAAGTCAGTATGATGCTCCGGCAAATATTTCTGTTTGAGGCGACTGTCCATAAAACCGACTCCGGTCCATTTCCCTGAACCCAATGCCAATAGTGACAACCAGAGCTGATAAGCATCTCCCTGAGTATCGAGTTCCGGATGCAGGAAACTTGAAAGACGAGCCCAGCGCATGGCATCAAAGTTTTTAAGATAAAAGAACAATCCCACTCCGGCGGCGATAGGCGCACCGATTCCTATGTAAGGATTGAAGCCGGAAGCCAGCAGAATTGCCATCATGGTTGCGCCGAGCAGCAGTGTCGTTCCCAAGTCATCTCCAGCACGCACCAGAAGACACAAAACGCCGCAAACCATCATTGCCGGAAGAGGCCCATTGCGGAAATATCTCCAATTCCAATTTACTGGTTTTAGCAAGTTAAAATTATTGATGGTTCGTAAGTTGTCAGCACAGTAACGGGTGATATATAACAGGAGCGCAGGTTTTGCCAGCTCCGATGGTTGCAGGGAGAACTCCCGTCCGGCAATTGAGATGAAGATCCAGCGATTTGCCCCATTGACTTCCCTCATGAAAAAGCCCGCAATAATCAGCAGGATACAGACGAAGCCGATGATGTGCAGTGAATAGTCAGAAAGACGCCGATAGCCGACAATAAAAACTGCTCCGCCGACGAAAACACCAGCAACGGCCCAGAAAATCTGTTTCGCAAAATATTCTGTCCCTTTTGTCACAAATGATGCGGAGTAAAGCATGGTCAATCCGAAAAAGAGAAGAATTGCAAAAGTTAGCAATGCACCACAGGCATAGAGAAAAGAGCGTTCCGTTTCCCGTTCTGTCTGTAATTCCACCTGAAGATTTCCGATGTCTTGCATGTGAATTTGCTTGGGGGTATCGCCAGTTATGTGGAATGGATTCAGCATAATGGGTCCTCCTTTTCCAACGATGTGCGTTCGAAAAGAGCCCAAAGTTGTTTTGCTAACTCAAAAGTACCGCAGGTCCGGTATCCATGTGCGTAGCGTGCAACAATTTCCGCTGTCGCAGCATCTGGGTCAAACGAACCGCTCCCCAGTGGGGCAAAACGATAAAAACAGGGACTATTCTCTGCCGGAAGTGATTCCAGCGGCAGGTACAGACATTCATTCAGAACCATAAGTCCGGTAACACGCCAGGCACAGCGATTGCGTATCGCGCAGGATTTCGTCAACAGTTGGGAACTTGCTGCCGGATCAAACAGCAGATCAGAAATGGGGAGCTCAAATATCCGGATCATTTTGTTTATTCCAGTACAGTATCCTGATCAATGGATGCAAGGCCGGTTTCGCGTACATAGGCAACAGCATCTTCATCATCCAGAATCAACCGGGGAGAAATTTCCAATCTAACAGAGTCCGCAACGCTCACTCCAGCGTCACGCAGTCGGCGAATATTCCGTGCAGATAACATTTCCCGACAGCTTTCAGCAGAGTCCACACCAGTTTTGTTTTTGGTAGGGGCAAATTGTTCTTTGCGGTCTGCCTCCAGAATCATCGTGCGTTCTGCAAGTGGCATTGCATCAAAGATAAACGATTCCAGTTTTACCGCATTCGGTTCTTCAGGGGTTACGAAGTTGCCATCCTCATCAAGATATGGAACCTTTTTGTCTGCTCTATGCCATGGCAGAGTCAAACGGCCATGACGGGTCAACGACTCGATGAAGTCACAGGAGAAAACATGGATTGCCGGGCTGCCGGCAACAAATGCAAGAGAACCATCTTCGAGACGTCGTGTTGCCAGTTCCTCCGGGAGGTCGCTGTATTCGATAATCATTACACGGCCATTGCTGACGCAGAAATTGCCGAGTTTTTCAAATGGGCCAGTTTTTGCCAACATGATAGCACTGACTTGCGATTGCTCAATGGCATGAAGTCCGAGAAAAAGCGGATTGACGACAGGGACGAGCGGGTTATCCACCTGAAAATAAGAGAGCAGTTCAACACCTTCGGATTTCATGCGATCCAAAGCTCCACTGGTGCGCAAGGCAAGAAGAGTACCGCCATGTCCATTAGGGGAAAGGGCCAATTTCCCTTTTGCCGCAAGAAGCAGTTTCCCGTCGTATCCGATTGCCGGCATAGTTCCCTGAACAAAGAAAAAAATCTGATTCGGATTCAAACCGAAGTAATTATGTGCTTTGAAAAAATTACAGGTATCTTCATGGTTGAGCAGGCTGGTCATGATGTACCAGGTCAAAGTGGTACCATATTTTTCTCCAGCGCGGAGAATACCTTCCGCAAAATATGCGAAAAGACTCCGATCCGTAATCGGGCCGATGGGGTAAGTCCCTTTGGGGCCGTCAAAACCCAAACGGGTTCCCTGTCCACCGGCAACTGTCAGGACTGATACTTTTCCTGCCCGGAGTAATTCTTCGCCTTTTGCTGTTGCCAGAGCATAAAGATGGGCTTGTTCCGGCGTCCCAGGTTTCATGGGGAAAAAGGAGGCAGGGGATAAATCTGCCGGGATGTCTGTACGGGGACGATTGAGGACATGGCTTTGAATGAGTGAGATTAATTCGTCCAGGTCAAGCTGGTTGAGTTCGTCCGCAAACGACTTTTTTTCCATCTCATTGAGTTCATTCCAAAAGCGCAGGACATTACTCTGCCCTGCCGCCTGAAGTTTTGCAAAAAGTTCCTGGTACATCCCTGGATTCTCCTGTTGTTTTTTCTATCATTTCCGCGGTGGAAAAGAGCAAAAAGCAACCTCTTTTTCTTCAGAGATTTTCGTTCTTCTGGAGAAATTTTTACGAGCCAAGTCATACGGCGGATACAAAATCCATTTCTTTTCTGCACTTGTCTGAAACCGGGAAATTCTATGCGTGTTCTTTCTGAGGATCTGTTTGACAAATCCTTTATCTTACAATAGACGCAAAAGAATTTTCTTCAACTATTATGGCAGGGAAATATTGTCAATTCTTGCTCTTTTGCTTTCTCTGTGCAACAAGTGGTTCTGGAGAGGGGACCTCGCCGGGATATTTGGGTTGGGTATGAAGAATCTTTGTATCGAGCACTGCATATGCTCTGGCAAAAATTTCGCGAAAGATTAACCATTTTCTTTCTGACGGGAAGGGGGAATCCGCCGCGGCAAAACCTGTGGCGGAAATATGATTTTCCTGAGCTTGAAACATTGCTCGTTCAACGTGATAGCGCTGGGAAACAATTAAAAGATCTTTTGCGTGAAAATAAGTATGAGCACGAATAACGCTATCTAAGGTTCTCAATCCACCGAAATCCAAAACAATAATTTCTTCCGGGACTCCTTCGGCAATCAGTTTTTTTCGCATTGCTGAAGGCTCATCATACATTCCATCACGAGATCCTGACGCAATGATTTTACAAATTTTTCCTGCATGATACAGCGTAATGACACTTGCTACCCGGTTCTGAAAGCTGGTTCCACTTGGAGTGCAGCCGAGCAAAAGAGCCGTATATTCATTACCCGGCAAATCTTCTGGCGTTTCAAAAATAGCATGTCCAGCTCCAACATATTGATAAATGCAGAAAACTGTTATTCCCCAAAGTGCCAGCAATAATGCTCCGGAAATAAGCGCTCCAATGCAGCAACGCGATAAATGTCCATGTTTCCGCTTAAACATGGCGGGTCGTTTCCCCCAATACCAGTCGGGGAGATACTGTTGCCAAAGGCATAAGCTCATTGCGTTCAATGGACGCTTCAAAGGCATTCCAGCAATGATCCACAAAAGCATCACATGGCAGTTTAACTGAAGTTACTGCACGTGAGGCGAGAGGCGCGGTGTACCCGTCAATTCCGAGAATTTGCAATTTAGCAGGAATTGACATACCCATTTCAAGAGCCGCATTAACGATGGCATGGGCAATTTCATCATTAAAGCAGATAATGCTATCGATTTTGTCGGTAACAAAAATACTAACTGCATTCTTGCAGGAAGCGTAATCGGTGATTTCCAAGGATTTTGCAAGTGAAATTGAAGAGTTGACAAGTGCATTTTCCAGATATCGTTGCCGAATTTTTCCTGATTGCTGCTGGTGCTCACAGAAAGATAAGTAACCGATTTTTTTTGCCCCTGTTGTTTCCAAGTGCTGGACGAGGAGACGCATCACAGCCTGTTCATCAAAGGCAACGCAGGATGCGGCTAGATTTGCCGTATCATCTGCTCCAAGAATTGTAACCGGGACGTTACAATGGATGAAACGTTCCAGCAGGTCAGAGTTGGTTGATGCGTTGACACGACTAATAATCAACCCATCAACCCCTTGGCTGAAGAGTTTTTCTAAAATGGATCGTTCTTTACTTGCTGAACTACGATGATATTCTTGAAAAATCATGTACCCATGGCTGGCAAAAGTATCGACCATACCGCGAACCAGATTGCGAAAAAGGGGGGTGTCCTGATCCGGCATAACCAACCCGATATTATGACTGCGCCCGGATACCAGGGTGCGGGCAGAATTATTCGGAAGATAGCCGAGTTCCTGAATTGCATTTTCAACTTTTGCGCGAGTTGCTGTGCTGACACCGATATTGGTTACTTTTGTCGGATTAAGGATGGCGTAGACTACTGCCCGGGAAACTCCTGCATGATTTGCTACCATGGCGACAGTAACACGTTTTTTGTTAGTAGGCATAGGCTTTATCCTGAAAGTGATCGGATGCCAATCAAAGAGATGGCATAGTTCTTCCGAAAATCATTTTATAATTATACGTTATAGGGAATTTGATAACCCCACTATATCCCGGAAAAAAATTTTTTCAATAAGTGGTCGGTGTTCTTTTGCTAAAAAGGTATTTTTTTATGGCAGTAACATCAATGAAACAACTGCTTGAAGCAGGCGTTCACTTCGGTCACCAGACAAAGCGTTGGAATCCGAAAATGGCAAAGTACATCTACGCTGCAAGAAACGATATTCACATTATCGATTTGCAGATCTCGGTTGAAAAGGTGGAGGAAGCATACGCTTTCATTCGTCAGGTCGCGTCGGAAGGCAAAGACATCCTTTTCGTAGGTACGAAAAAACAGGCGCAGGACGCAATCCAGTCGGAAGCGGAACGTTGCGGAATGTACTACATCAACCAAAGATGGCTCGGCGGTACGCTCACCAACTTCAAAACCATTAAATCTCGTATCGACAGGCTCAACAAACTCAATCAGATGGAAATCGTCGGCGAGTTCGATCTTCTTCCCAAAAAAGAAGTTATCGGTCTCAAAGCCGAACGCGACCAACTTGAAAAGAACCTCGGCGGCATCAAAAACATGCGTGAACTTCCCGGTGCACTCTTCGTAGTCGACCTTAAAAAGGAAGAAATTGCCGTTAAAGAAGCGCGCCTTCTCAATATCCCCATCGTCGGCGTCGTCGATACCAACTGCGATCCCGACCTTGTCGATTACGTTATCCCCGGCAACGACGACGCAATCCGCGCAATCAAACTCTTCGCATCGCTTATGGCAGACGCCGTTATCGAGGCGAAACAGGGCGTTGACGCAGTAGCGGCGGCACACGCGGAAGCAAACGCCGAAGCAGCCGAAGAAGCAAAAGAAAAAGAAACGGTTGAAGAAGTCGTTGAAGAAGCAGCCGCTCCTTTGACCAAAGAAGAAGCGCTTGACAAAGCAATCGCGGAAGCGGAAGCAAAATAATCGGAGGATTTCAGATATATGGCAGCATTCACCAGTAAAGACGTTATGGATTTGCGCGCTCGCACGGGCGCAGGTATGATGGATTGCAAAAAGGCTCTTACCGAAGCGGACGGCGACATGGACAAAGCAGTCACCATTCTTCGCGAAAAGGGCGCGGCAACCGCAGCCAAAAAAGCAGGCCGCGTTGCAGCGGAAGGCATTGTCGAAAGTTATATCCACATGGGCGGTAAAATCGGCGTTCTCGTCGAGGTCAACTGCGAAACCGACTTCGTTGCAAAAAGCGACGACTTCAAAAACTTCGCTCACGACGTCGCTCTCCAAATCGCTTCTATGAAACCTACTTGCGTCGCTATCGAAGACCTTGACGCGAAAGCGGTTGAACTCGAACGTGAAATTTACAAGAATCAGGCTCTTGCGGAACCCAAGCCGAAGCCCTTGAACATCATCGAAAAGATGGTTGACGGTCGCATTCAGAAATACTACAAAGAAGTTTGCCTTCTTGAACAGGATTTCTTCAAAGATCCCGGCAAAACCATTAAACAATATCAGACCGAAGTTACCGCAAAGGTCGGCGAGAAGGTCGCGATTCGTCGTTTCGTTCGTTACGAAATGGGCGAAGGCATCGAAAAGAGAGAAGACGATTA
>CALGPR010000450.1 GCA_937960425.1 uncultured Lentisphaeria bacterium | reverse complement strand
CAACCTGAAAATCCACTTCAGCACCAGTGGATTTTCCAATCCAGTTGCGCTGCATTTCCTTGATGCCTTCCGGCCAGTCAAGTTCATCGAGGTCATTCAACAACCGTTCCGCATACTCAGTAATTTTAAGCATCCACTGACGCATGGGGCGGCGGAAAACCGGATGATTGCCTCGTTCGCTCCTGCCATCAATCACTTCTTCATTTGCCAGCACAGTTCCCAGTGCCGGGCACCAGTTGACGGGAACCTCGTCGACATATGCCAGACCCTTTTTAAAGAGTTGCATAAAAATCCACTGCGTCCACTTGAAATATTTCGGATCAGTGGTGTTGATTTCACGATCCCAGTCATAACTGAAACCCAACGCTTTAATTTGTTTGCGGAAAGTATTAATATTTTTCTCTGTCGTAATCGACGGATGTGTACCAGTTTCCACCGCGTATTGCTCTGCCGGCAGACCAAAAGCATCCCACCCCATGGGATGAAGAACATTGTACCCCTGCATCCGGCGATAGCGGCAAATAATATCTGTAGCGGTATATCCTTCAGGATGGCCAACATGAAGCCCTGCTCCGGATGGGTATGGAAACATATCCAGTACATAATATTTCGGTTTCGATGTATCTTCGACCACACGGAAAGTTTTATTTTTTTCCCAGTAGCGCTGCCACTTTTGTTCAATGGACTGAAAATCGTATTCTTGCGCCATTCTAATGTCCTTTTCCTGTCTTATATTGAATGATCATTCCATAAATCGTTTTTTTATACTTTATATGCAAAAGCATTTTTTGCAAAGTACCGGCTTTTAATTTCCAATTGAAACGCTATCTTATAAAGGAAGAAATAAGGAGATTCATGAATACTAGCGACACAATTTGCGCCGTGTGTACTGGACTTGGCGGAGCGATTTCTATTTTGCGCGTTGCTGGGCCAGAAGCACTCAAAGCAACGCAATCGGTTTGGCGCGGGACTGCTTTACTCGGCAAATCCAATGCCAGAAAAATGCTTCTGGGCAATATCCTCGAAAACGGCCGTTGTTGTGAAAATGCTCTTGCAGTTTACATGCCCGGCCCTCACAGTTATACTGGAGATGATGTTGTCGAGCTTCACACCCATGGTGGTGCTGTGTCGGCTAAGCGTGCAATCCGATCTTTATTGGCAAGTGGTTTTTGCCGCCCTGCCGAACCGGGAGAATTTACCTACCGCGCTTTTGTTAACGGGAAATTAGATTTAACCCAGGCTGAAGCAGTTGGCGACTTGATTTCTGCGCAAACAGAGAGCGCTCTTCACCTTGCGGAGCGGCAACTGGCCGGCCATCTTCGTGAAAAAGTTACTGAACTTCGCAATACACTGACTGAGATTGCTGCCGAATGCGAGTCCCATCTGGATTTTCCGGATGAAGTTCTGGACTGGACTCCAGACGAAAAAATGCTTCTGCAGCTTGGAGGCGTTCTGGATACAGTTTCGGAGCTTATTGATGGCGCAAAAAACGGCATGGTTTTACGCGAAGGGATTCGTGTTGTGATTGCCGGCCGGCCCAATGCGGGAAAATCCAGTTTACTGAATCGGATTCTCCAAACAGACCGCGCAATCGTTACTGATATTGCAGGAACAACGCGCGATACTTTAGAGGAACAAGCCGTTATCCGTGGGATTCCGGTACGGATAACAGACACGGCTGGAATCCGGAAATCGGATGATACAATTGAAACACTCGGGATTGACCGAAGTCTGCAATCCATCAGGAATGCACAAGTTGTTTTCTGGTTGCTTGATGCTTCGGCACCAGACCTTGAAGTGGAACTTACAGAATTTCATCAACAACAAATTGATAGTGATCGAATCATTGTTATTTGGAACAAGTGTGATCTTCCGATTGTGTCTGCCCGGAAACTGCCTGCAATTGCCGGGGCATTGATGCTCTCTGCCAAGACAGGGACTGGACTGGACGTGCTTTTTGACCGTTTTTCCGAAATAGTCTGGAACGGCAAAACGAGCGAAGAACCGGACATTGCAATCAATGAGCGCCATCTCGCCTCTCTCTGGGAGGTCGAGGCTTTTTTGCCGGAAGCGATTCATGAAATTGCAGCGCAGCGATACGAACTGGCGGCAATTTCTCTTTATGGAGCAATTTCATCGCTTGGAGAAATCACAGGGGAGACAGTACAGCCGGATGTCCTCGATAAAATTTTCAGTAAATTCTGTATTGGCAAATAATAACACATTATCTGAGAAGGAACACAAAAAAATGGAACACTTGAATATTCCTCCGGAAAATCATGTCAAAGTCCTTGGTGGCCAGGGCTGGGTCGGATTGATTGATCACTTGGGAACAGAAACGACAATTGTCAATGCAGCACGAGTATCGTTTGGTAAACTGAAAACAGAAATGAACGATCAGGATGTCAAACTTCTTGATTACCTTATTGCTAATCGACATACCAGCCCGCTTGAACATGTGGTATTTACCTTTAGCGTTCATTGTCCTCTCTTTATCCGCGGCCAGTGGCATCGTCATCGAACCTGGTCGTACAATGAGATCTCCCGTCGATATACCGAAATTGATATGGAATTTTACACTCCTCCAGCATTGCGCCGCCAGTCGCAGAATAATCGTCAGGCATCATTTGCAGACGATTCTTTTGAAGATAAAGAACTTCGGGAGCTGATTGCAGCTCACAATCAATCGTCTTTTGATCTTTACAATCGTCTACTTGAGGCAGGAGTCTGCCGGGAACAGGCGCGTGGAGTTTTGCCTCAGAATATGATGGTAACTTTCTGGGGAACTGTAGATTTGAGTAATCTTCTGCATTTTCTTGAGTTGCGGGACAGCGACCACGCTCAATGGGAAATTCGTGAATACGCTATCGCAATCAAAAAATTGATTAAACCTTTGATTCCGAACGTTGCCGCTTATTATGAACGTCAGGGACAAATCTGGTAAAAAAAGCATTCTAACACGATCAATTAGATGCACAAGCAAAGCAATAATTTTGCTTGTGCTTTTTTATTGAGGGATGCAGGACGATTTCTGATTGCCGATATTTTTGCTCTTACTGGTTATGGATAACATGAAAAAGTTTTTTGCAAAGTATTGTTATCTACAAAAAACTTGAATCAATCTTTGCAACAAAAGGAAAAGGCCGCTGGAAGAATCAGATATTGCTTCCAGCGGCGTAAAAAAGAAGAGAAGGGAAAGCTATTGTCATATAAAACGGTCGCAGAAAAAGATCCGGCCGGAAAATCAGGAGGTTAATTTCCCGGCCGGCACCAAAGAAAAGAAAGGAAAACACGACAGTTCAATTTTTGAAAAAGCCGGTCGGAACAGTTGGGTCGCTGATCCGACCGGCACCAGAGAAGGGAAGGAGAAACAATTATTTTTCCGGATTAACCGGTTTGCCATAGTAGGCATTTAAGTACAATTCTTTAAGCTCGCTGATCAACGGATAGCGCGGATTGGCACCTGTGCACTGATCATCGAAGGCTTTTTCCGAGAGAATATCCAGTGAAGCGAGGAATTTATCTTCCTCTAATCCTCCGGCCTGAATTGACTTTGGAATATCTAATCGATCTTTCAACGCTTCAATTGCCTGAATCAGTTTTTCGACCTTTTCATCATCTGTTTTACCACCCAAATTTAACGCATCGGCGATTTCAGCGTAACGATGTTTTGCATTCGGGTATTTGTATTGAGAGAAAGTCCCCTGTTTTGTCGGGGCATCGCTGGAATTGAACCGGATCACCTCCGTAATGCAGTAAGCGTTTGCCAAGCCATGCGGGATATGAAATTCTCCGCCAAGTTTATGCGCCATCGAGTGGCAAATCCCCAGGAAGGCATTGGCGAAAGCCATTCCAGCGAGACATGCGGCATTATGCATCCGGTCTCTTGCTTCAAGATCATCAGCACATTTTTCGTAACTTGCGGGCAGGTACTTGAAAACAAGCTTGATTGCCTCAAGAGCCAACGCATCGCTGTACTCACTTGCCATAATCGAAACGCGAGCTTCCAGAGCATGAACCAGAACATCCAAGCCGCTGTATGCCGTCAACCGCTTCGGCATTGTTAAAACAAATTTGCTGTCAACAATTGCCATATTGGGCGTCAGAGCATAATCGGCCAAAGGATATTTATTGCCGGTTTCTTCATCGGTAATCACAGCAAACGGAGTAACTTCGGAACCAGTCCCGGATGTTGTAGGAACGGTTACCAGTATGGCTTTGTTACCAAGGCGCGGGATCGTCATGACACGTTTTCGGATATCCATAAAGCGCATGGCAATGTCTTCAAATTTAATTTCCGGATGTTCATACAGCAGCCACATGATCTTCGCAGCGTCCATTGGAGAACCGCCGCCAACCGCGATGATCACATCGGGCTGAAACGCATTCATGCGGGCGAGCCCCACTCGTGCCGTTTGAATGCTTGGATCCGGCGCAACATCAGGAAAAACATCCAGAGCCATTCCCATGCCTTCCAAATGATCCATCATCCCTTTGAGCAAGCCGTTGTTATAGAGATAACGGTCGGTCACAATGAAAGCCCGTTTTTTACCTGACAGCTCCGAAAGTGCTTCATTCAAACAACCATATTTAAAAAACACTTTGGGTGGAACCTGGAACCACAACATATTTTCTCTCCTCTCTGCAATCGTCTTGATGTTCAGCAAATGGCGTGGGGCAACGTTTTCACTGACTGAATTTCCGCCCCATGTCCCGCATCCCAAGGTCAAAGATGGGTCGACCGCAAAGTTGTAAATATCACCAATTCCGCCTTGACTTGACGGCATATTCACCAGTGTACGGCAAGTTTTCATAGTATTGCCGAAACAAGTAATCCGGTCACTATTTGCCGGATTCGTATGCAAGACACTGGTGTGGCCCAATCCGCCGTTATTCAAAAGCTTACTGGCAATCTCCAACGCATCGGAAAAATCTTTTGCCTTATACATTCCAAGAAGAGGAGATAATTTTTCTTTGGAAAACGGATATTCCTCTCCGATGCTTTTGGTTTCCGCAATAAGCACTTTTGTGTTTTCCGGCACCTGTACTCCCGCCATCGTTGCAATTTTGAAAGCACTTTGTCCGACAATACCAGCATTGAGACGGCCTCCGTTAAAAGCCACATTGCCAACCTTTTCAGCTTCTGCTTTTGTAAGAAGATAAGCGCCGCGTTTTACGAACTCAGCTTTGACTGCATTATAAATTGCTTCAACCACAACAACCGACTGTTCTGATGCGCAAATCATTCCATTATCGAATGTCTTACTCATCAACACGGAGCTGACAGCTGTTTCAATATCGCAGGTTTCATCCAAAATAGCCGGCGTATTACCAGGGCCGACGCCAAGAGCAGGAATCCCGGACGAATATGCCGCTTTTACCATACCAGGGCCACCGGTGGCAAGAATTAAACTGATGTTTTTATGGCTCATCAACTGTTGAGACAACGCAACCGAAGGTTCATCAATCCAGTCAATGATATTTTCAGGCGCACCAGCAGCAACCGCAGCATCACGAACAATCCGAGCTGCTTCAATAGTTGATTCTTTAGCGCGAGGGTGCGGAGAAAAGATAATGCCATTACGGGTTTTTAATGCCAACAAAGATTTGAAAATTGCCGTTGAAGTCGGGTTTGTCGTAGGAACAATACCGGCGATTACTCCATAAGGCTCTGCTTCTTTAGCTATACCTGCAGCTTCATCCCGCTCAATAATTCCACAAGTTTTTTCATCTTTAAACTTGTGATAAACAAATTCAGAAGCAAAATGATTCTTAATTACTTTATCTTCCACAATGCCCATGCCTGTCTCTGCAACTGCCATTTTTGCCAAGGGGATACGGGCATGATTGGCAGCCATCGCAGCAGCGTGAAAAATCTTATCCACCTGTTCCTGCGTATAGGTTGAATAACGAACCTGTGCTGCCTTGACCAAATTGATTTTACGATCCAACTCAAGCATCTGAGCTTGCGCTTCGTCATTTACCGCAACATTTTTTGTATCAGCCATCACACACACTCCATATTCTAAAAAAAGGGGATTGAGGATACGTTTTGCAAAATATTTCTATATCGATATTTTTTTATCGAACTATGGTATACAATACATCTCGACTCTAAAAAAGCAAGCTACTTCGATAAAAAAATATCTTATTTCTTTGTTTTTGTCTTCGCAAAATTATGACAATTGGGTGATAATAAACATATTATGCCTCGATAAAAAAATATCGATTTGCGAAGCGAAAAGG
>CALGPR010000449.1 GCA_937960425.1 uncultured Lentisphaeria bacterium | reverse complement strand
CTCGATAAAATTTTCAAAGCGATGGTTGTTCGAAAAAAGAGTAAAAGAAAATCAAAAAGACGCGCATCTGTGAGTCTGTTTTTTTTGATTGGATAGTTAATCGTTTTACAAATACAAACAATAGGGCGGTGAAAATGAAGAGAAAAGAACTTTATATCTTGTTGGGCACGGTCTTCAGTTTTGCCTGGAATGCCGGGGCGATTGATGCGACGATTTCAAGTGAAGGGGTTAAGTTGTCAGACACGGTTCCGTTGTCGCATTTTTCCCGCGTATTGGTAGTAGAACCGCCCTGGAATCAAAAATGGTTTTTTTCTGCGATAGAAGATGCTGCTTATTCCAAGACTGATTTGGGCGATGGGGCATATCGATGGGATTTCAAGCAGAACAATGAACCGCCGTATTTCCAGGTCAATGAATTTTCTGTATCTGTATCCGGAGAGAAGGCAACGGTGGTTTTCGACGGGGAACTACTCAAAGATTTGCCGACGACAACGGAATATTCGATGATGATGGTTCCTGAAGAATTAGTGAATGACGCATCGTATACGATTACTAATGCAGATGGGACAGTATTTCAGGGGAAATTCAGCGCCAGTGTGGTGGAAAATACCAATGCATCAGGATATTCGTTGGATGCCACAAAGTTTGAAATGGAGAACCGTCTTGGAATTTTGACTGTCAATTTGCTTGATGGTACACCGTTCTCAATTGTGGACCGTCGTGCGCGCGGCCTGGGGGCTGAAGGGGGAAATCACCATCCCCATTATAAAGGGTTGTGGTTGGGAATCTTCGGAGAAGTTAAAATCGGGACTCCGTGGCGGCAGGTTTTTGAGGTTAGCTGGACTCCTAAGGTTAAGTTGGATATGACACCGGCGGAGTCCGATGTGCAAGCTGTGACCAAAAGTTATGATGCTGCAATTGTGCATGATTATGCCCCCGGCGATGAGAAAATTTTGCCCGTCCCGAAAGAAATGAATTTGACGACGGAATCTTACGTGGTGACACCGATGGATCGTTATCGGGTCAGCGTTGCTGATACTCCGGAGGGTGCACGCTTGAAGAGGGCTGCGGCCAGATTGTTGTGTGATGAGTATGCTTTGCCTGTAGCTGAAACGTCCGGTGATGGTGACGCCACAATTCAAATTACCGTCGATCCGGAAGCTGACCTGAAAGACGAGGGGTACCGTCTGGAGGTGACAAACAAAGGTATAACAATTACAGCCAGAACAGAACGTGGTGCTTTTTACGGGTTGCATTGTCTGGGGCAGCTGCGTACCAGAAATGGATTTCAGGGGGCTGTGATTGTTGATTATCCAACTGTCGGAGTACGCAGTATGCTGATGATGGTGGATAATCAATCTCTTGACTTTCATGGCAAACAAATTCGAGAAGTCCTTGCCCCGATGCGTTTCAATACCATTGTGATCGAATGTGAATACGTTGCATGGGACGCAACGCAGGATATTCATATGCCTTGGGCAATATCCAAAGACGATTTACGGAAACTGATCGAAATTGCCAACGAGAATTTTATTGAAGTGATTCCTCTGTTTCAAACTCTGGGTCACAGTGAATGGCTTTTCAAGTATGGCAAAAATCTTGATTTAGCTGATGATGTCAATCGTCCGTATGCCTACAATGTCAGCAATCCACGTTTATATCCGCTGATGACGGCGATTCTGGATGAAATTTTTGAAGTTTTTCATCCGAAGTATCTCCACATTGGCCATGATGAAGTCGCCTTGGATCGAGAGTTTCCGGTTCGTCCGGAAAATCAGGCGATCGGTGGGCAGAGGATTTTTATGGATGACGTGATGTTTTATTATCGTTATGCTCAGGAGCATGGGGCAAGACTCATGATATGGCAGGATATGTTCCAGATTTCACCGGATCATGACTTGCAGAATGGCGGCAGCAGTTTTAATCTTCATAAAGTGATTGAAGCAGAATTGCCGCGTGATGTCGTGATTTGCTTTTGGGACTATGAACCGAATGTTGCAGAAAATAACTTCCGGAATATGAAAGCAATGGGATTTTCTCTGCTCGGGTGTACATGGAATAACGAAGACAACATTGCCGACTTCACCAATTTGGTGGTTGAGGAAAAAGAAATGGGAATGATGGCGACTACCTGGGCTGGCTATCAGACCAGCTATTCCCTTTACGAAAAAGAATTTCCTCAGGCGGCCAGTTACCTGAAGTCCGGCTCATGGGCGTGGACTCCCGGTCAGGAAGAAAATAGCTACAGTGCGGGAAAGCGTCTGTATGATATCCTGAATCCATATCCCCGCCAAAATGATGGTGCTGGATATAAACTGGATTTATCTCCCGCAACAAACCTTGTGGTTGATGTTGAAAAGTTCCCGTTTCTATATGCAGATACGTTGGGAATGGAAACTTTGACCAATCACAGTGGCAGTACCGGCGGAATTGATTTTATTCTTCCGATGCGGGATGGAAAACTGGCATTAATTGCGTTGAAAAACCAGTTGAATCCGGAACATCCGGAAATGGTTGAAGGGATTCCCATTAATTACGTTGCTGAGGAAATTTACTTTCTCCACGGAATACGTTCTGTTTCCTCAGGGAATATTGCACGCGGGACTGTAGTAGGGGAATATATTTTGACTTATGCTGACGGCAGCAAGGTATCTGTGCCGATTCGTTACGGTTTGGATATCGCTCTTCCTACTGAAGACTATACGCTTCAAATGGTTCCGGGAACTGCCTTGGAGTGGCGTTACGGCGACAAGAATTATCGTTTATGGGCAATGACAGTGAAGAATCCACTTCCGGGACGGGAAATCCGAAGTGTCTCTATTCGTAATTTTCATGCGTGGCCGCTTTATCTGGCTGCAATCAGTCTGAAATAGTTGCTGAGTCGGAGGGGGGGAAGAGAATGAGTGTTAGTT
>CALGPR010000448.1 GCA_937960425.1 uncultured Lentisphaeria bacterium | reverse complement strand
ATTGCCGGACTTGGCGCAATTAGCGTAGTGGCATTCTTTGAACAGTATTATGCAGCCGGATTTTCTCCGGACTGGTGGGGGATGCTTTACGGCCCTGTCGGGATGTTGCTGGCGGCAATGGGATGGGTTTATTTCCGATTCCGTGAAACCCGTGCATTGACGATGGCGCAGTTCTTTGAGGTTCGTTACAGTCGTAACTTTCGTATTTTTGCTGGATTTCTGGCATTTGCTTCCGGATTGGTCAACTATGGGATTTTTCCGGCAGTGACTGCACGGTTTTTTATTTATTATTGCGGTTTGCCGGCCACTTACAGCTGGTTTTTCGGCATTGAACTGGACACCTATATCAGCCTGTTGGCGTTTATGATGTTTATGGGTGCATTCTTCGCGATTTGTGGTGGACAGGTTGCGATCATGGTTACAGACTTTATTCAGGGGATTTTCTGTAATATTGCCTTCCTGATCATTTTGCTTTATCTGATTTTCCGCTTTGATTTGTCCAATATTTTTGATCCCTTGTTGGTACAAAGTGCAGAAAATCCTGATGCTTCCATGTTGAATCCGTTCCATACCGGTTCGACAAAAGGGTTTAATTATTTCTTCTATTTGATTGGTCTTTTCAGCACATTTTATGGTGCAGGTGCATGGCTGGGGGCACAGGGATATGCTGTTTCAGCCAAATCAGCGCACGAAGCAAAGATGGCAACATTCCTCGGCACCTGGCGCGGAATTGCCCAGTCTGCTTTGTTGATGTTTATTCCGATTGTTGCGTATGCAGTGATGCATCAAAGTGGTGCAGAGTTTACGGCGATTTCCGATTCTGTGAACAATACACTTGCTTCAATTCCAGATTCGACGATTCGGACCCAGGCTACAGTTCCGATTACCTTGGTGAATCTGCTGCCGCCTGGATTGATCGGTATTTTTGCTGCCGTGATGTTTGCCGCTGCGCTGAGTACGGATAATACCTACATGCACTCCTGGGGAAGTATTTTGATTCAGGACGTTATCATGCCATTCCGGTCTAAACCGTTTGGTCCGAAAGCACACTTATGGATTTTGCGTGCTGCAATTGTCGGCGTAGCATTGTTTGCATTTTGTTTCAGTATTGTCTTCAAGCAGACACAGTATATTCTGTTGTTTTTTGCTTTGACTGGTGCAATATTCCTTGGAGGAGCCGGTTCTGCAATTATTGGGGGCTTATACACTCGTACCGGGACGACCCTTGGCGCCTGGGTGGCGATGAGTTCGGGAGCGATCTTGTCAGTTACTTCAGTTTTGCTTGGTACCTTCTGGGAAGACTGGCAGCCCGGACTTGCCAGAATGACTCAGTGGCAGTGGGTGATTAATAACCCGAAAGAGTTTCCTATTGACGGACAGGTGACATACTTCTTTGCCATGGTTACCGCATTGTCATTGTATATCATCGTATCGGTTATTGATCGAGCGGTGACGCGTGCCCCATTGTTCAATCTTGAACGGATGTTGCATCGCGGACCGTGGGCGGTTCAGAGCGAGCATCAGGAAGTTTACACGAACATTCCGCGTATTTTACGGGCGTTTGGGGTTACACCTGAGTTTACTCGTGGTGACCGCTGGATTCTGTATCTTACGTTATTTTGGACTTTCGGTTGGTTCGCTGTTTTCTTTATCGGGTTGGCAACCCATATTGCTGGTGGTGTCAGCGATGAAGTCTGGGCTGGATTCTGGAAATATCGTTTAGTCTTGATTGTATTCCTGGGCTTTGTCACAACCATCTGGTTCCTGATTGGCGGCGTCAAGAATATTTATGAAATGTTTGGAATGCTCAGCAAGATTGTTCGTAATGATTCCGATGACGGCCGCGTGGTTGGTGGACGCAACGCTGGTGAAACGTTGATTATTGATAATGTCGATGCGCTGCTTAAGGAGGAAGAAGCAGAGGCTCAGAAGAAGTGAGTGCATCGCTAAAGTAATAAAGTTAAAGCTGCCTTGATACCAAGGCAGCTTTTTTTGTCGGGAAACGGATTTTCCAGAATGAATTTTGGGATAACTGGTACTTTAGAGGATAGTTTAGACAGCAAGATATTTCTGCTATTGGCATTGTTAAGCAACTTTATGAGCAGGAAAAACAAAAGATACATGAGGATAGAGAATGGTTCAGGTATATGACAGCTATACAACACAACAATTCCCGATTGGCATTGTTGGTGCCGCAACGCAGGATGGGAAATTATGCCATATTTTTTTGCCATTGGCAATTCCTGCATTTCAAGAATATGGAAACAGCGGGGTTTCCGGACTGTTTTTTACTCAGTTGAAGGA
>CALGPR010000447.1 GCA_937960425.1 uncultured Lentisphaeria bacterium | reverse complement strand
TTGGAAATCAGTTCCTCGGGCACATCCGCAATGTTGATGCCATTGCCCACGTCGTTCGCGTGTTCGATGATCCGGATGTTGTCCATGTTGCCAATAAAATCGATCCGGTTGAAGACCTTGAAGTAATTTTAACGGAGTTGATGTTGGCTGACCTTGAACTGTTGGAAAAAAAGCGCGATAAATCCCGGAAAATGGTCAATTCCGCTGATCCGGTAGTCAAACTGGAGTTGGAATTGACGAAACAGTTTATTGATGATCTTTCAAATGGAACTCTGCCGCAATACGACAAAAATGATCCGGCCGTTTGCGAGGTTGTCAAAAGTATGGGCCTCCTGACTACAATGCCAGCATTTGTCTGTGCCAATACCGATGAAGCGAGCTTTCACAATTTTGATGAACAACCGCGTGGCAAAGCATTGAAAGAATTTGCCGCTTCTCATGGAATGGAAGTTGTTCCAGTTTGCGCCAAGTGGGAGGAGGAACTCGGTCAATTGCCGCCAGAGGATGCCGCGTTGTTTATGGAAGAACTCGGGATTAAAGAACCCGGCTTGAACCGGGTAATTAAGACCGGGTACAAACTTTTGAACTACATTACTTTTTTCACTGCAGGAGAAATGGAGTCCCGGGCATGGACGATCACCGACGGAACTGCTGCCCCGCAGGCAGCTGGAAAAATTCATACCGATATGTGCCGCGGATTTGTTCGTATGAATGTGGTTTCCTATGAGGATATGGTGACATACGGAGGATGGAATGCCGCCAAAGAAGCTGGGAAACTCCGCATTGAAGGCAAAGAATATATCGTGCGTGACGGCGACGTCATCCATGTATTGTTCAACGTTTAAGGATCAGGAATGTCAGAACGCGGACAGGGATTGCTGAAAAGTTCAAGCGGAGTATCGGCTGCCGTTTTTTGCAGCCGGCTTCTGGGACTTGTCCGTTCCATGCTGGAAGCACACGTCCTGGGGGGAGGCATGCTATGTACCGCCTGGAACTTTGCGATCATGATTCCCAGCCTGTTTCGCCGCATTCTGGGTGAGGGGGCATTGGCTCAGGCCCTTATCCCCCTGATCAGTCATACGGAATCATTGGGGGATCCCGATAAAGTAAGGCGCCAATTGGCGGTGGTGTTTTCTGCTCTGGGAATCATTTTCGCAGTAATTGTCGTCGGATTTTCTGTGGGAGCAATCATTGCACTGCCCTTCGTACCAACTCAGGAAGATAAACTCTGGGTCGGTATTTTGCCCATTGTCATGCCTTATTCCTTCTTTATCTGCATGGTGGGAATTATTGGCGCATTGCTCAATACTCATCGGATTTTCTTCATTCCGGCTTTGGCTCAGTTGATCCTGAATTTGGGGATTATCGGCGGATTATGGGTGTTGCCGCGATGGCTCACTGGAGATTTTTCCCTCCTGGCTGGTTTAAGCGTTATTGTCCTTTGTTCCGGTATTTTGCAGCTGATTATGATGGCATGGCTCCTTTATCGGGTTGGGCGATGGCCTAAATGGAGCAATTTGAAGTCGGAATTACCGGTTCTCTGGGAACTCTGGCATCTGGTTTTACCCGGGTTGATCGCCGCCTCTGCGGTTCAAGTTAGTTTTCTAATTGACCGTTCGCTTGCATATCTGATCAGCGATTACGCTGTGCCGGCATTGGGGTATTCGGATCGAATTGTTTATTTGCCGTTGGGGATTTTTGCGACAGCGCTCGGAAGTGTGTTGCTGGCGGATATGTCGCGCTCTGCTGCCCAGGGACGGATCGAGGAGATGATCGAAGATCTTCGGCTCGGCCTGCGTTATGTCTTTTTTCTCTGCATCCCAACAGCGGTTTTTATTGTTCTTTTTCGCGAAGAAATTATCCGGCTGCTGTTTTTCGGGGGAAAATTTGATGAACGTGCTTTGCAGGAGACTGCCTGGGCAATCCTCTTTTATGGACTCGGGATTCCCACGTTCTGCTCCGCAAAGGTAATACTTCCCGCTTTCTATGCACGCAAAAAGATGAGCACGCCTATGAAGGTTTCTTTTATCTCTCTTTCCGCCAACCTGGTTATGAACCTGATTTTGATGGTTCCTCTGGCACAGGGAGGATTGGCGTTGGCAACCGTGCTTTCTTCCATGTTGAACAACGGAATATTATTGCTGTTGTTGCGGAAAGAGGGGTTGACCCTGAAGTTGGAGCTTCTGGTTAAGCCGTTTTGCAAAGTCCTGATTGCTTCGCTGATTGCCGGTTGTGTCTACTGTTGTTACCGTCCGCTGTATAACTTTGTTAAACTTCCTTTCGGAAAACCTGATCTGGTACCGCTGATGGTTGCCGGAATCGTTTTTTTGCAGATTTATCTGTTGCTGGCAAAGGTTTTCCGCTGTGAGGAGCTGCCCGAACTTTTATCCATATTGCGTCGCCGCAGAAAGCGGTAAGTATTCCATCCATTTTCGGAGGACGCCACCATTTTCAGGCAGTCCTTTGGAATCAGGAAGGGAATTGAAATCTGATTTATGCCGTTTCGGAAACGAACAGTTTTTTTGACAGGATAACCGGAATGGGATTTCCTTCCCTCGGGACGATCAAGGAGCAACCCGGCGTTTATAACTGGCAATTCCATTGACAATGCCGTCAACTACTTTTTCCTGATACGCAGATGTCATCAGCTTGCGCTCTTCAGATGGGGTGGAGATAAAGTTGACTTCCACCAGAACTGCCGGGCAGGTCGCTTCCATTAACACTACCAGACGGGAACGTTTGACACCACGATCAACTCCGCCCGCTGCGGCATAAAGGTTCCGTTGAATTTCATACGCAAGAGCCTGATTGTTCAAATTCCAGCGATGGCCGTTAACGCGACCGTTTTCAACCGCTGTATTGTAGCTGCTTGGTGCTCCCAGGGGAGTCAGAGCAAAGGTTTCCAATCCTTCGACAGTTTTGTCTGTGGAAGCATTGTTATGTATCGAAATGAAGAGGTCAGCCTTGACCTTTGTTGCCAGTGCTGGTCGATTGGGAAGGGGAACCTGAGTATCAGAACTGCGTGTCAAGTAAACTCGATAACCCAACTTTTCCAGTCTTTTCTTGAGGCGGCGCGCAATTTCCAGGGTAACGTTTTTTTCCTTTGCACGCTTCCCCAGAGCTCCCGGTTCACGTCCGCCGTGCCCGGGGTCAATAACAATGGTTTTAATTGTCTGTCTGGCAAGGACACGACTGCGAAGCATGGGTTCCAGCGTGTGGGCAAAGTCGCTGTAACTCAGGTAAACTTCACTTCCCGAAAAAAGAGGAGGATAACTTAATACTACAGGAGTGGTGCCTACATACGCACTGCGTTTGCCGGGAAACACTACAACACGATAGATTTGGCCTTGAAGAGTAACTCGTTCTCCTGTCGCTTTGTAGTTCACACCATAGTGTTTGGAAAGATCACGCATACTGACGTATTTACGGCCCTGCAATGTTTTTTGTCTGATTTTTGTCTGGCTCGCCGCATATACGGGAGCGGTAGTTTGTGAAAAGAAGCCGAACAGCAGGAATACAGTGAAAAAAATAATGCTGAGCCGGGAAAAAATTGAATGTGCCATAGTTATTTACCTGTTCCCGGAATCTTTAATTGTTGGAGGTCGGTTT